>SKVI01000325.1 GCA_007129525.1 Gemmatimonadota bacterium
ACCACGGCGCCGGTGAAAACGGCCTGAAACACCAGGGCCAGGCTGAGCCCGGCCGCCACCAGTGCCAGGAGCGCTGCTCCCCTCACCGACTCGTGGGGGGCGCGGCGACCCTTGGCTTCGCCCGATATGGTCCACCCCCAACGCAGGAGCACCACCAGAACCGAGGCCGAAACGGTAAGGAGGAGGGCGCCTCCGAGCTCCGACGGATCGGCACGGGGGCCTCCTGGTGGACCGCTGAGGGCCAGGAGCAGAAGGAGAGGAGGCAGAACCAGCCGGACCGGGACGTGGAGCAGCTCCCAGATTCCCCATGCCAGCTGACGGGTGTGCACCAGCATGGCGACGACCGCCAGAGCAAGGGTGGGGATCAGGACCCAGATAGAGCCCAGCCCTTGCAGGTCGCCCGGTACCTCCCAGGGCCCCCCGGACAGGGCCGCCAGAGCGCCCAGGGTCAGCACCGTGGCCCAGGGAGCCAGAGCCGCGGCAACGCCGAGGCCCGCCGCGAGCGCCCAGGGTTCAAGATGGATCACCGGCCGTCCGCTCCGGCGGGATCCGAGGCGTCGGCATCTCGAGAAAGGACCAGCGAGGCGTTGATCCCTCCGAAACCGAAGGAGTTGGAAAGGGCATGACGGACGGGATGCCAACGTCCCGCCGGCTCCCGCACATAGTCCAGACCGCAGTCCGCCCCCGGGGTGTCCAGGTTCAGGTTGGGCGGAATCCACCCCTCTGCGATAACCATGGCACAGATGCCGGCTTCGATGGCGCCAGATGCCCCCAGGGCGTGGCCGTAGAAGGGCTTGGTTCCCGACACCGGGACGTGGGCGGCCCGGCGTCCCAGAACCCGCTGGGTCGCCATGGACTCGGTGCCATCGTTGAGGGGGGTGGACGACCCGTGGGCGTTCACGTAGTCTACGGCGTCCGGATCCAGGCGGGCCGAAGCCAACGCCCCGGCCATGGCCCGGGTCGCTTCGGAGGCGTCGGGCCGGGGGGCGGTCATGTGGTGCGCGTCGTTGGTGGTGGCGTAGCCCGAAATCCGAGCGTAGATCCGGGTCCCCCGGGCCACGGCGTGTTCCCGCTCCTCCAGGATCAGGACGCCGGCGCCCTCTCCCATGATGAAGCCGTCGCGGTCTGCGTCGAACGGGCGGTAGGCCCGGGTCGGATCGTCGTTTCGGGTGCTCATGGCCCGGATGAGGGCGAAGGATCCGAAGGTGAGGGGCGCCAGCGGTGCCTCCACCCCACCCGCCACCACCACGTCGGCGGTCCCCTCGCGTATGAGCCGGAATCCGTCGCCTACCGCGATGGTGCCCGAGGCACAGCTCATGGCGTTGGTGGAGTTGGGCCCGCGGAAGTCGAATTCGATGGCCACGTTGCAGCTTCCGGCACCGCAGAACACGGTCAACGCCAGGCGTGGATCCACGCCCCGGAGTCCCCGGTCCAGAAAGTGTCCGGTCTGGATCTCCGCGTGAGCGATGCCGCCCAGGGCCGATCCCATCTGCACGGCCACCCGCTCCGGTGGGAGATCCTCCGGCGCCAACCCGGCGTCGCGGAGCGCCAGGCGTGTGGTGGCCAGGCTGAGCTGTCCGAACCGGTCCAGGCGGCGGGCCCGGTTGCGCTCCATGTAGTCCCGGGGCTCGAAGTCGGGAATTTCCACAGCGATGCGCGAGTTGAAGTCGGACGCGTCGAAGCGGGTCACCGGCCCCACCGGTGAGATGCCCCGTTTCAGATTGGCCCAGAACGCTTCCCTTCCCGTTCCCGAGCCCGTGATGATCCCGATGCCAGTGACCACCACCTCCCGTTGGCTTTCCCGGTGCGATGAGGCGGTCATGATCGGGCCCTCCGTTCCGCTTCACGCACCACGCCGGCCAGGGTGCGCCCGGCGATGTGGGAGATGAACCAGGGCCCAATGACCAGGTTTGCCGCGATTCCCCCTATGAGTGGCCATCGGGGACCGTCCCACTCGTGGACGATCCGCAGGTGGGTGCGCCCCTGGTCCATGGCATTCACCTCCCAGACCACATCCATCTCCCGGGTGATCCCGTCAATGTGGCGGTAGGTGACCGTGCGGGCGTCGGGGTCGTGGTCCATGTCGGAGACCCACCAGGTGGGATATCGGAAGAAGGGGAAGGGGCGCCAGGCCGCCATCTCCACGACCCCCGAAGCGAATCCCTTCTTTTCGTGGAACCGAACCCAGCGATAATGGGGGAGGATCCGGGGCCAGTCCTCTACGTTGGCGGCCACCTCGAAGCAGATGTCCGGAGGGGCCTGGGCCACGTGTTCATCGATGGTCTTCATGGATCGTCCTTGGTGGATGCAGGGGCCAGACGGGTTCCGGGACCCGGAGCAGGCTCCCTGCCCGGTCACCGGTGAGGTGGATGAGCCAGCTGGTGGCCCGGGGAAGATACCGAAGCCCGCCGAGGCAGAGTTGTCGAAGCGGCGACCGGGACACTACTCCCTCCACCGCCCTCTGGAGCAATCTCCCCGCCCGAAGTGAAGAGAAGATGAGGGGCCCGTAGGGGGCAAGGCCCTCCACGTCCGAGCCCATCCGGGCATCGCCCGTCAGGCCCTGGTCGATGGTGTCGGCAGCCAGTCGGGCGCTGAGAAGGGCCCGATAGATCCCCTGGCCCGTGAGCGGGTCGAAGTAGCCCGCTGCGTCGCCCACCAGGAGCGTGCGTCCGGTCCGGGCTGCCTGGACCGGTCTGTCAAAGTGCCCCGAGCCCCAGGGCCCGGCCACGACCCGGGGCTCCCGGCGCCAACCCCCGGGAATGCCTTGGAGAGCCGCGCTCATGATGGACCAGCCTCGGCGAAGCAGGTTGGCTCGATCCGCCTCTTCCACCACTACCAGGGTGGCGTTCCAGTGCGTCGCGTCCGGTCCCGCTACCGGCGCCAGGCCCACGGTGGAGCGTCGCCCCAGCAGAAGTCGCCCCTGGTGCCGGGAGGGCCCCGTGCCCCGGATCCGCCACGTGAGCGAAGCCTTGGGAGGATCCGCCACGGGGCCGGCCAGGCCAACCTCCGACCGGATCCTGGAGTTGAGACCGTCGGCGCCCACCAGCACCCGGGCCGTCCGCCGCTGCCTTCCACCGCCGGGCAGCACCAATTCCACGGCGGCCGGCTTGTCCGGGCCCCCTGGATGGGCCTTCACCACCCTGACGCCTTCCCGGACCCGGACCCCGGCCGCCCGAGCCTCCCCCAGGAGGGCGGCGTCGAAGGTGGCGCGGCAGATTCCCAGCGCCCGATCGCCTCCCCGAAACCGCCCCCGGGCCGGCGGCTGCCACCCCCCGTCGCCCGGGAGGGCCAGATCCCAGCCCTCCAGGACGGCAGGAGAGGTGGCCAGAACCGACTCCACGAGCCCCAGCTCGGCCAGGAGAGCCACACCGCCCGGGTTCAGGCATTCGCCGCAGGCCTTGTTCCGTGGAAAGCGGGCCCGGTCCACCAGCTCCACCTGCCAGCCTCGCTGTGCCAGGAGAAGGCCCGTGACCGCGCCGGCGGGCCCGCCGCCCACCACGATGACCTGGGTGTCGGACACCTTCCTGGGTGGGGGGCTCCAGCTCACTCCGGCCTCCCCACGACCACCAGTCGAAACGGGAGGTGCCGGTGCACCTTGACGGGATCGAGGGGGGCGCGGCGGGCCCTGGCCCCGAGCTCGTCATGGGTAAAGGAGCGGAGTACGGACACGGGACCGTCGTAGCGGGTGATGGGATCTCGCCGCCAGAGGGTGATCCCGAGAATGCGGGCTCCCAGGTAGTTCAGTGGGTGGCGCTCCAGATCCGACATGATGACGGCACGGCGAGCCACACGGGCCGCCTCCGTCAGGAAAGTCTCAACCTGTGCGTTGGAGAGGTGATGCAGGGTCAAGCTCGAGGTGACCACGTCGAAGCTCTGGTTCGGGAAGGGGAGGACGAGTCCGTTGGCCTGCAGCAGGACGGCAGCTTCGCCGCCACGCTCCCGGGCGACTTGAAGCACCGCCCGGCTCCGGTCGATCCCAACCCAGCGCAACGCCACCCCCTCCCTGGCCAGCGATCGATGGAGGGCTCGCGGGACCGCCCCGTTGCCCACCCCTACGTCCAGCATCGAGAGGGTCTGGAGGTGAGAGTCCTTCGCGAGGCTGCGGAGGTGACGATGGAGCGACCTCGTGCCCCCGAGGAACTGGTTCACGGTGGCCATGGCCCCGAGGCTCCGGGCCAGCGCGTCTCGCGAGACGGCGGCGTCCTCGTCCAGGATTTCGGTGCGATCCAGGCGGCGGGGAAGCCGTTGGAAGGGGTGAGGCAGGGGCGGTGGGGCCGTTGGGGTCATCCAGGGGGCCTCCGTTCCTGGACCACCCCGCTGTAGTCGGGGGTGAGGCCGCTGCGGCGACTTCTCAGGAGCTGCCGGTTCCGGGTGTCGTCCAGCAACCCGAGCCATTCCTTGGCAGAGATGCGCACAATGGGTGAACGAGGACCCACCCCGTCGACGGGAATGGCCACGTCCACCCGGATGACCGAGGCGCTTCCGGCGGGGAAGCCCACGCGGAGGCCGGCGCCCACCGAGCCCCGCCACCCCGAATTCGTGCCGAAAGGCACGTCGCCGGCCCACATGCGACCGGCATCGGCGAACGTGGTCATCCCCAGGTCCATGAGATCGTCCAGAGGGTTGGGAAGCCGCCACCGGCCCTCCATGGATGCCACCACCCGCCGGGCTCCCGGTTCGGCCAGGTCGGAGTAACCGCGCACCCCGTCGGGGCCGCCCAGTGTGAGCTGGAAGGGGGCGTCCGTTCGCCAGCCTCCCTGTCCAGCGACCCGAAAGAGGACGGTGGGGGAGCCGGGACCCTCCGGGTGCCAGTAGTTATGCGTCTGGAACTCGAGGAGTGTGTCCCGCCACCCGTGGGTGCCTCCGGCGCCGGCCTCCCGTCGTGCCTCGCCGGCCAGGGTGGCAAAGGAGAGAATGGGGCCCAGTTCACCTCCTCGAAAGAGGTTCAGGCGGGCGAGGATGTCAGGGGCACGGTCCGGGCCCGTGGAGCCCACGCTCCGGCCCAGGGTCAGAATCACTTCCCGCCCGAGAGGCAGGTCCTGAATGCCGTCCACCGTGTCCAG
>SKVI01000394.1 GCA_007129525.1 Gemmatimonadota bacterium
CCGTTCGCCGGTCGGGGGTCGTTCGCGCCTCGGAATCCGTGACCTCGGTTTCGCTGAACGGCTGGCGGGCGAATGGGGGTAGGGGACGAGAGCTGGCGAAGCCCAATCGCCCCATTAAACTGAGGCCCAGGGTAGAGCGCATGAGTGCGTTGGCCAACGGGGCCAGCGGACCCGCCAGGCGCCGGGCCGCCTCCGGGTGGTGGGCAATCATCCGGGCCCGCAGCGGTGGCCTTTCGCTCCGCCACCGGAGGGCCTGCCACTCGGCCTTCATGGCCGCCATGTCCACCACCGCCGGACACTCGGACCGGCACGCCTTGCACGAGATGCACAGATCCATGACGCCCTGCATCTCGGGACCGGTGAGGGACTCCGGGGGAAGGGCGCCGGAGAGGACGTTTCTGAGGGCATTGGCCCGGCCGCGGGTGGAGTCCCGTTCGTCGCGGGTGATCATGAAGGAGGGGCACATGGTGCCAGACAGCCGCTTCCGGCAGACGCCCTGGCCGTTGCACGCCTCCACGGCCCGGGCCAGGCCCCCCTCGGAGGACCAGTCCATCTCGGTGATCACCGGCAGCACCTGCAGGGGGCGGTCACTCCGGAGATCGCGGTCCATGGGAGGGGCTTCCACCACCCGCCCGGGGTTGAATCTGCCCTCGGGGTCGAAGGCCCGTTTGAGTCTGCGGTAGGCCTCGTACAGCTCCCGGCCGTAGAATTCGGGGGCCAGCCAGCTTCGGGCCCGGCCGTCGCCGTGCTCCGACGAGATGATTCCCCCGTACCGCTTCACCAGATCGGCCGAACTCCGGGCGATGGCCTTCATCTTCCGGGTGTCGGCGGGCCGCCGGGTGTCCAGGAAGGGTCGCACGTGGAGGCAGCCTGCCGAGGCGTGGGCGTACATGACGGCGTCCGTGTCGTGCTCCGCCAGAACCCGTTCCAGTTCGTCGATGTAGTCGGGAAGGTGTGCCACGGGCACCGCCGCATCCTCGATGAAGGCCAGGCACTGGACCGGGAGACGGGCGCTCATGGCCAGTCCCAGCCCTGCCTTGCGCACGGCCCAGACGTCGCCGATCTCCTCGGGGTGCCGGCAGCGGGTGACGGGGACCGAAGCGCCGGCAGGGGAGTGCGAACCGGCAGGGGAGTGCGATCCGACAGGGGACTGCGACCCCAGCGTCCGGACGAGGCGGTCCAGCCCGGCCGTCGCTTCGGCCTCGTCAGCCCCATCATACTCCACGATGAGAAGGGCGCCCGGGTCGCCCTGAACGAAGTGCAGTCGGCGGCGGTAGTCCGGCACCTCCCGGGCTCGCTCCAGGGCGATACGGTCGAAGAGCTCCACTGCCGACGGATCCGTCTCCAGGATCGGCTCCACGGCCTCCAGCGCCGCCCGCCGCGTGGGGAAGTGGGCCACGCCCAGCACCGTCTGCCGGGGGCGGGCGACCAATCCCAGGGTGATCTCGGTGATGAAGGCCAGGGTACCTTCGCTTCCGCAGAGGAGGTGGGCGGGGTTCCGGAGCTCTTCGGCAAGGAGGCGTTCCAGCCGGTAGCCCCCCGCCCGGCGCCAGTGGGGAGGCGTGGCCTGGGTGACGGCTGCGCGGGAGTCCGCCAGAAGCCGGTCCAGGGCCCGATAGAGCTTGCCCTCCACACCGGAGCGGCGGAGCTTTTCCGCCCAACCCTCGGCGTCCAACCCCTCGAACACCACGTCGGTGCCGTCAGGGAGAAGAGCCCGAGCCGACACCAGGTGATCCACCACCGAACCGTAGCGGATGGAGCGGGTCCCGGTGGCGTTGGTGCCCACCATTCCCCCCAGCGTGGCCCGGTTCGACGAAGCCGGATCGGGGCCCACGCGGAGATCCTCTGAGCGGAGCCACTCGTTCAGGTGGTCCAACACCACGCCGGGCTCCACCCTCACCTGCTGCGCCTCGGGGTCGAAACCCGTGATCTGGTCCAGGTGCCGGGTGGTGTCGATCACCAGGGCCGCTCCCACCGCGCTTCCGGCCAGACTGGACCCCGATCCGCGTGGGAGCACCGGGAGGTCGAGTTGGGCCGCGGCCTCTACCGCCGCCGCCACGTCCTCCCGATGGCGGGGAATCACGACCCCGAGCGGTTCCACCTGGTACATGGACGCGTCGGTGGCATAGAGGGCCCGGGAAAGGGCGTCGATCCGAAGGTCGCCGTCCAGTCGCGGACGGAGCAGGGCGGCCAGTTCTTCCAGTTGCTGGGTGGAGGCGGAGCTCATGGCCTCAAGGTAGCGGGTTCGGTCGTCGGCGCGATCCCGCACGGGCGGGCGAGGGGATGCCCTTCCGTGTGCATCGCCATACTTTGAATGTTGTGTTCCAGGACGGAACGTTGTCTCGCAGAACGTTGTGCCGCAGCCAGCATCAAACGCCACCACGGAGGATCCACGATGAGAGTTCGCTTCCGCACCGCCCTCTTCCCCTGCTCGCGGCTGGCCATGGCTCTGGCCTTCGTTGCCGCCCTGGTTCTGGCCGGTCCGGCCCCCGCCACGCTCCAGGCCCAGGACGCGGCCGGCGACGACCCGGATCGCGTGCCCCAGGAGTTCGACTGGTGGACGGATCGCGGGATTCCCTCCACCACCCCCTGGGGTCAGCCGGTGGACACCACGGCCACCCGGATGATGCTGAGCTGGACGACGGCCCCCGAATTCACCAACAAGCACGTGGATCACCTTCCGTATGACCCAGACGTCGTCTCGCCTCTGGACCACTGGGGATACGCCTCGGGAATGCCGGGCCATCTGCACCGGGTGGACGAGTTCTACGATTACTATGAAGCGCTGGCCGCCAGCTCGCCCCGGGTGCACTTCGACCTGCTGGGGGAGTCGGAGGAGGGCAACCGCTTTGGCCTGATCAAGGTGGGAAGTGAGGAGAACCTGGCTCGCCTGGACGAGATCCGGGAGGGATATCAGCGCCTGGTCGATCCCCGGAACACCTCGGCGGAGGAGGCTGACGCCCTCATCGCTGAGCTTCCGGTGATTCACCTCATCTACACCGGACTGCATTCGCCCGAGACGGGACACCCGGAGGTGTCGCCGGAGCTGGCCTACCGCCTGGCCGTCTCTGACGACCCCATGATTCAGCGGATCCGGGAGGACGCGCTCCTCTTCATCGTACCCGCCACCGACCCCGACGGCCGGAACCGGGTCATCGACTGGTACCGCCTCCACGCCGACTGGATCGAGGAGGAGCAGACCCGGATTCCCGGTCCGCCCTACTGGGGCAAGTACCTGAGGCACGACAACAACCGTGACGGCCTGCAGCTCACGCTGCGGCTCTACCAGGAGATCGTCGACCTCTTCGAGGAGTGGAAGCCGCCCATCACCATCGACCTCCACGAGTCGGTGCCCTTCCTGTACGTCTCCAGCGGGACCGGGCCCTACAACCCCAACGTGCCGGCGGTGACCCGCCACGAGTGGCAGTGGGTGTCCCACTACGAGGTGAGCTCCCTCACGGCGCTGGGGATGCCCGGGGTCTGGACCCACGACTTCTACACCGGGTGGAATCCCAGCTACCTCTTCTGGGTGGCCAACAACCGGAACTCCATCGGCCGCTTCTACGAGACCTTCAACCACTCGGTGCCCATCACCATGGAGCAGAGCGTGGGAGGAGGGCGCACCAGCGAGGAGTGGTTCCGGGCGAATCCGCCCTACTCCGAGGTCATCTGGTCGCTCAGGAACAACATCAACTACGCCCAGACGGGAGTGCTGCATTCGCTGCACCTGGTGGCCACGAACCGGGAGCGGGTGCTGGGGAACTATCGGACCAAGAACGAGCAGGCGGTGGAACTGGGTCGAAGCCAGGCCCCGCACGCCTGGGTCGTTCCGGCAGATCAGACCAGAAAGGCCAATGCCACCCAGATGCTCCAGGTGCTCCAGCGCCAGGGCATCGAGGTCCACCGGGCCGCCGCCGGGGGGAGCTTCGGGGAAGGGGACGAGGCGGTGACCGTCGCGGCCGGTGATTACGTGGTGCGAATGGACCAGCCCTACCGGCACTTCGTGAAGAACCTCATGGAGGTCCAGGAGTACCCGGAGGGTCGCCCTTCGCCCTACGACGACGTGGCGTGGACCTTCCCCCTGAACTTCAACGTGGAGGCGCGCCAGGTAGACGATCCCGGCGTGCTGGAGCTGGCGATGGACGAGGCCACCGAGCCGGTGCACCTGCCGGGCACGGTCCGCACCGCCGGCGGGGCCGCACCGGAGTGGTGGGTGGCCCGCTATGACGCCTCCTTCCGCACCCTCCAGGCCCGCTACGAGCTGGGTGATCGCGAGGTCTTCGCCGCCCGGGAGTCGGTGGACGTTCCCGGAGGCGAGGCCTTCGGTCCCGGCTCCTGGCTGATTCCGTCAGGTGAGTTGGAGCGGGCCGAGGTGGAGGACTGGGCCGAGCGATTCGGGCTCGAGGTGGTGGGCGTGTCGGATGACGTGGTGGACGGAGTGGATCGCCACCCGCAGGACTTCCCCCGGATCGCCCTCCTGCACACCTGGCGCCGCACGCAGGACGACGGCTCCGTGCGCTATGCGCTGGACGAGATGGGGATCCCCTACACGTACTTTCCCGAGGACCGACTTCGGGAGGGGGACCTGCGGGACCGGTTTGACGTCATCCTCTTTCCGGAGCAGGGGGCCCGCTCCAGCGGCCGGGCCATCTTTGAGGGGATGGACCCCGACGACGGCCCTCTCCCCTACGAACCCCACGACGATTTCCCCAGCCTGGGGTACCCTTCCAGCACCCCGGACATGACGGGGGGAATGGGGCATGACGGCCTGCAGGAGCTCCGCGCCTTCGTCCGGGCCGGCGGCACCCTGGTGACCATGGGTTCGGCCACCACCCTTCCCGCGGAGTTCGGGTTCGTGCGGGGGCTGGGTGTAAGGGTTCCAGACGACCTGTTCATCCCGGGGTCGGTGGTCCGGGCTGAAGTGACGAATCCCTCGCACCCGGTGACCTGGGGATACCAGGAAGCCCCCCCGATCTTCGAACGATTCGGCCCCTATCTCACGGTCCCCGGTCGGCTACAGGAGAACGTGCTTCTGCGGTACGCCGACAGCGACGA
>SKVI01000026.1 GCA_007129525.1 Gemmatimonadota bacterium
ACGGTGGTGGCCCCGAAAAGCATTGCGGCCACCCCCAGCAATGTGGGGAACAACCCCGCCTCCTCGATCCGGACTCGCCGCACCGTCTCTTCCAGGACCTCAGCCGCATCGGGGCCCACAAACCGGGTCATCTGGCCGGCGACCTCTCCCTGCACGGCCGCCTCGCCAAAGATCACGCCGGTCAGGGTGATGACGATGATCAACAACGGGGCCATGGAGAGGAGCGTATAGAAGGCCAGGGCGCCGGCCAGCTGAAAGGCGTTCTTCGATGTCCAGAGCGAGACGGTGGCCCGCAGGAGCTCCAGGGTCGGCTTCGCGTGTTGCCGGATCATCCCGTGCCTCCAGGCCGGAGCGGAGTCTGACTTCATGAGACGTCTCACTCCATGAGACGCCGAAGTGGACGTGGGAGCCGTACCCGCGAGAGCCGGTTTCACTCCATCTGCGGGGCATGCCAGTCCCGCGGTCCGGATTTTGCTGGCTCTTAGGGATATGAGTGGACAGTCCAACAACACGGGTCTCGAGGAAGCAAGATCGGTTCAACTCTTCTGGGCAGACCTGGACGAAACCGCCGATGAGCTCGCGCCCCTGGAGTCCGGGATGGCTTCCGATGAGCTGCGGCGAGCCCGGCGGTTCAGGGAGGTCCGACTCCGGTCCCGGTGGATGGCCGCGCGGGCGCTCCTTCGCCATCTCCTGAGTCTGGAACTGGACCGCGACCCCGGGGACGTGCGCCTCCAGACCACCGATCGAGGAAAACCGTATCTTCCAGGCAACGAGTTGGCCTTCAATCTGTCCCACTCGGGACCCCACCTGGTCATCGCCCTGGCCCCCCTGGGGCGAGTGGGCGTGGATGTGGAGTGCATCCGTCCTCTCCCGGAGCTGACCCCGCTGGTGGAACGGCACTTCACCCGAGCCGAAGCGGACATGATCCTCTCGGCGACTCGAAGCGCTCCGTCCGGGAGCGGCTGCCCTGAAAGCGACTTTCCGGCGGACCCGCCGGAAGACGACGGGGTCCTCCGTGCGTTCTTCCGAACGTGGGTGCGAAAGGAAGCCCTCCTGAAGGCCGTGGGCCTCGGCATCTCTGCTCCCCTGGACAGGTTCCAGGTAGCTGTCGCGCCCGATCCTTCCCACCAGACGAACCTCCTGCTCCACAACGAGCTCCCTGGAGAAGAGGAGGTCCCCTGGCAGGTGCGCTCCATTGCCGCTCCCTTCGGCGCCGTGGCCGCCGTTGCCTGGGACACACCCGGGCTGACCCTCGTCCAGAAATCTCTCCAGCTGGAGAGATCCACATGACCCGGGAGCCCCCCCCACTCCTCCACCGCTGGTTCTCTCTCCAATCGGAGAGATTTTCCGACCGTGTCGCCCTGTTGGACGGAGATGGAGCGGTCACCTTCAGGGAGCTCTCGGCCCGGGTCGACGAGCTGGCCGTCCGATGGGCGGAGGAGGGCATCGGAGCCGGCTCCATGGTGGGGTTGCACCTGGAGCGCTCCATCGAGTGGGTCACAGGTGCCCTGGCGCTCCTGAAGACGGGAGCAGCGGTGGTCCCCCTCCCCCCATCTCACCCCACCGCCCGGCTCCGGGAGATCCTCTCCTTTGCCGATCTGACCACCGTGGTGGACTCGACTGACTGGCCCCTCCACGGCTCGCTCAAGGCCCGGAGACTCACCTTTCCTGGGAGCCTATCAACGCCCGGTCCGGGCATGGAGGCGCCCCGGCTGGATCCCGGCGCCCCGGCCTTCGTTCTCTGCTCGTCCGGGTCCACCGGCAAGCCGAAGATGATCGTCCGGAGCCACCGGTCCTTCTTCCACCGCCTCCGCTGGACCTGGAGTCGGCATCCTTTCGAGCCCGGGGAGCGCTGCTTCCAGAAATCCCATATGACCACCACCCACGCCCTCTACGAACTCCTGGAACCTCTCCTTCAGGGCGTATCCGTGACTCTGGTTCCGGATCACGAGGTGCGGGACCTGGAACGGTTCTGGGAGCGTGTTCGCCACGAGGAGATCTCCCGGCTGCTCCTGGTCCCGAGCCAACTCCAGGCCAGCCTCGGAATGCCCGGCTTCGAGGTCCCCCAGCACCTCCGGGTCCTGGTCCTCATGGGCGAATACGTGAGTCCCTCTCTGGTTGAGCGGACGCTGGACAGCTTTCCGACTTCCACCGCCCTCTATTCCATCTATGGGAGCACCGAGGCCAGCTCCGCTCTGGTGGCGGATCTCCGGACACTCCATCGGCCAGGCGCCGAACTTCCCCTGGGCGAGCCGATTCAGCCCTCTATCACAGCCCGAGTGCTGAACGAGGACGGCACTCCGGTGACCCCGGGAGAGATCGGTCGGCTCCACATCGGGGGTCCGGCGCTCTTCTCGGGCTACTTTCGGGACCCCGAGCTCACCCACTCGGTGCTTCTCCACCGAGAGAATGGTCAGCCTCCCCTCTACGACACCCGTGACGCGGTGCGCCTCACTCGTCACGGAGAAATGGAGTACATCGGCCGCGTGGATCAGACGCTGAAGATCCGGGGCTTTCGAGTGGAGCCCCGAGAGGTGGAGGAGGCCCTCCTGGCTCTCGGCGGCGCGGCCCCCGGCGATGGGGCATCCGACTCCGAAGCCGTCCCCTCGCGCGGGGTGCGGGAGGCGGCGGTGGTCGACGTACCCGCTCCGGAGGGCGGAGCTTCGCTCTGGGCCTTCGTGGTGCCCGCCTCGGTCAACGGCCCGCAGCTTCAGCGCGCACTCCGCGACAGGTTGCCGGAGTTCATGGTGCCTTCGCGCATCATCGGCCTGGAGACGCTCCCCCGAACCGCCAGTGGAAAGGTGGACCGCCACCGCCTCCGGGAGGATCCCGCACTGCACGCCTTCGCCGCGAGCGCAGGGGATGACACCCGACCTCTCACGGCAATGGAAGCGGCGGTGGCCCAGGTCTGGGAGAAGGTGCTGGAGCGGGAGGACCTGCCGCCGGACCTGAGCTTCTTCGAGGTCGGGGGCTCGTCCCTCTCAGCATTCACCCTGGTGCACCGCCTCAGGGAGCGATTCGGGCTTGATCCGGAGGTGCTCGACGTGGAAACCGTCTACCGGACACCCACCATCGGTGAGCTGGCCCGCCGGATCCGCGACATCCGGGAGTCCGACGGACCCCTCGCCCCTGAGGCCCCCGAGGCGCTGATCACGCTCCGCGAAGGTGGGAACCGGGACCTGAAGCCCATCTGTTTCGTGGCCCCGGCCGGGGGAACGCTGGGGTCGTACCGGAAGCTGGTACAGGCCCTGGACACCCCCCGCGAGCTCGTGGGACTCCGGGATCCCTTCACCTGGGGAGACCGGAATCCCCAGACCGGCTTCGACGCCTGGATCCACCGCTACGTGGACGAGCTGCAGACGTATCAGCCCTCGGGACCGTATCATCTGGTGGCCTATTCCTCGGCCGCACCCCTGGCGTGGGAGATGGCCCGGCGCCTCCGCAGCCGGGGAAAGCGAGTCGCGCTCCTGGCTCTCATCGATCCCCTGGGCCTGGACCGTGGAGGACGCTCTCGGTACGGCGCATGGGTCATGCAGGGGGCCATGTCCGGCCCCATCTACCGGAGCCTGGTGCGCCTCATGGGTCGGGGCCGCATCCGACCGCTGAGCCAGCTCCCCTGGCTCTGGAACCTCCTGGGCAGAGGAGCGGCCCCGGAGCTGGACGGCAGCGACGCTACGGAGCGAATGGAAGCAGCGCTTCGGAACCGCTTCCATATTCTCTCCCTTTCGGCCCTCCTGGAGTTGAATACCGGGCTGCCGTACGCGCTCGAGGCCGCGGACCTGGACGGAGTCTCCGCCGAGGAGTACGTGTCGGTGCTGCGACAGCGGGTGCATTCGCTCTCGCCGGAGGTGGACTTCGACGCCATCCGGCAGGTACTCCGACAGTACCCCCTACAGGTCCAGGTGCAGGAGAACTACCGGCTCCAACCCTACGACGGCGACGTGCTTCTCGTGGAGGCCCGCGCCCCCTACACCGGGCTCGTGAGGGCTCAGATCCGACCCTACGTGAAGCGCCTCCACCACGAGGTAGTGGATCTGGGACCGCCCTCGGAACGCGTCCGGGAGCTGTCTCTCCGCTGGGGCCCCACCGCGCTCCACTTCCGAAGCATCCGAGATGACCGCTTCGTGGCAGGAACGGCCCGGGTTCTTGCGGACCACCTGCGTTGATGCACCCTGCGTTGAGTGCCCTGCCGTGAGCACCGGGGGAACAACCGTCACAACCCCAGGGAGAAGGTGCGCGAGTACTTGACGAGGAGAGTGCGTTCGTCGCTTCGGGGCCGCACCGGATCATGGTCGAACCGGTTCGCGTTCATCCCCTCGTTCCAGACGAGGAAGAGGTCGTCACCCTCTCGGGGGTTGTAACGGAACCGGACGTTCGCCACGGCCAGATCCAGCGTGCTGTTGTACTGGACGAAGGCCACGGCGGAGATCTCGGTGGAGAGCATCACCTCGGCCCGCAGCCGGCCCACATGGGCCGTGAGCCGCTGCTGGCGCTTTGAAAGATCGATCCGGTCCAGGCGGTAGCTGGCCGAGAGGCCCAGGTGCCGGCTGGGGCTCCAGGAAGGGGAGAACTGCACCGACCTGCGTCGACCATCGAAGAACTCTCCCCCCTCGAGGCGCACCGTGGCCCGGAGCAGGTCGCCGGGGGGCGTCACGTACTGAAGGACCCCCTCGTAGAAGCCGTACCTTCCCTGGGGCACGTCCACCTCGTCCGAGAGGCTGAATCCACTCTCCAGGTCTTCGCGCCGGTAGCGTGCGATGGCCATCACCTGGTGACCGCTGCGGGTGTCGACAATGGCGGACGGCTCCAGGATCCCGGTCTCCAGGGCCCCGTCCTGACTTCGACGGAATCCCGAGGTGGTGAGGCCCACCCCGTAGCGGAAGACCGACGACCCCTCCCCCGGAGCCCACCCGTACCCGAGACGCAGGGCGCCGCGTGAATACCCGCTCCGCTGTAGAAAGCCGAGGCCCGGCTCGAACCCTTCGCCCACCCTGGAAAGATCCACGTCGTACATCGGCCCGAAAACGTCGCGGCGCTCCCAACGGGCCCTC
>SKVI01000115.1 GCA_007129525.1 Gemmatimonadota bacterium
GTCCACCACCAGGCGCGCTGGTCGCGGCGGACACCCACGATGAACAGGAGGATTCCCGCCCCCACGAACAGCCCTGTCGGGCCCGTGTGGAGGGCGGCTTCGGGAGGTCTCATCCCGGTGGCCAGAACCAGTCCGGCCACCAGGCCCAGAAGAAGGACCCCCGCCCGGCCCACACGTTCCGACCAGACCGGAAGCCGGGCCCGCCCCAGCGCCTCGCCCACTCCCCTGCCCAGGGCCAGGCCGGCGGTGATTCCCCACCAGCGAAGCGTCAGGTGTAGTAGATTGTAGACCATCAGGAAGACCGCCACGCCCGCCAGCGGCGAGGCGCCCAGGAGCACCATCCCGCCGCTCAGCAGGACGCAGGTGGGAAGCCACGCCGACCAGATGAGCCGGTCCCCCAGGCTTCCCAGCGGGCCCCGGACCACCTCCCGGAACCGGCGGATCACCTCTTCATCCACGTCGTCCCGCTCCATTCCGGCCAGCGCCCCCACAGCGAACCCCGCCAGGTACGGGTGGGCGTTGAAGTGCTCTGCGTGTCGACTGATGGCGCTGCGGAGCTCGTCCCGCTCAGGCCCGCGGAACTCGCGAAGGGCCGGGAGAAGGGTCCACGCCAGCCCCGAGCCCAGGAGGGTTCGGTAGTTCCAGAGGGCCTGGATGAAGAAGATCCGGAGCAGGAGCCGCCACTTCATGGGAGCTCCCACCAGAATCCCAGGACGACGCCCACCGCGAGCCCGGCCAGCAGGAGCGGTACTCGCCCCCTCTCGGCACTCAGATTCCCCATGACCGATCCCAGCGGCAGGGCCGCGCACGCCAGGAGCAGGGCCCAGGTGGCCGTCTCGTCCAACGGCCATCCCGAGACCCATGCCTCGCGCCACCCCCGGGGAACAGCCCACACCGCAGCCAGCCCCACGGCCACCAGCGCGCTTCCTCGGAGTCCATCCATCCCCAGGGCCAGGACGAGCCGGCGGGTCAGGCCGCCCGGGTTGGTTCCGCCTTCAGCCAGTCCCGCCACCAGCCGTCCGTGTCCGCGGCGTTGCACGATGACGGCCACTCCACCCGCCAACGCCATGGCCACACCCACGCAGAAACCCGCCGCCAGTCCTCCGGCCCCACCCACCCATGTGGCGGCGAAAGTGGCCGGAATGGCTGCGGGACCCGGCTCCGGAAGCCGGGCGCCTCCGGCGGGGATGGTGCCCAGGTGGAAAAGGTCCAGGATGAGCCCCAGCAGAAAGCCGGTGGCCGGGTCACCGAGGACGAGCCCGGTGATGGTCCCGGTCACCAGGGGCCGGGAGATCATGAACTGCCCCGCCGAGACCCCGTCCAGCGCCGCCCAGGCGCCCAGGAGGATCAACAGAAGCCACCCCAGGGGCTCCATCAGCGCAGAATGTCCGCTGTACTCCGGACCGGAGAGGTAGGCAGGTCCCGGGCCGTCACCTCCACGCCCTCACGCTCGAGTTCCCGGATCCGCTTCTGGTCCTCCTCCGTCAGGTAGAGGTACGGGAGCACCTCCTCACGACCCGGCGCGTGGTGCAGTCCACCCAGGTTCACCCGGGTGCCCCGGAGCCGGCCGCTGCGGGCCAGCCTCAGCATGTGGTCCAGGTCGCGGGTGAGGAGGACGATCGCCTCCTCGGAGGCCAGCCACTCCTCCACCCTGTCCCGGGACTCGGCCACGGTGGCGAACACCGCCTCCACCCCGGGAGGCACACCCAGGGCCATGAGCTCCCGCTCCCACTGCGAGCCGGCCAGATCGTCGTCCACCACCACGTACCGGGAGGGCTTCAGCCGGGCACCCCAGCCGATGGTCACCTGGCCGTGGAGCAGCCGTTCATCCACCCGCAGGAGTACGATGCCCATCCGTGGACCGTTGGGTGTCGAAGGAATGGATCGCCGATCGACCCTGCTTCAGGAGGCGCTCCACCAGCTCATCCAGGGGCAGGTCGCGGTGGAAGACGAAATCCAGGAGCATGGGGAGGTTCGTTCCGAAGATGGCACGTCGGCTCCCCGGATCCCGGCAGACGAAGCGGGCGGTGAAAGCGCAGCTTCCGGTCTGGAGGTCGGTGAAGATGATCACCGGCCCTTCGCCGGCGGCCCTTCCCACCTTCTCCAGGAGTTCGTCTGGGCCCTGCCCCTCGTTGGATACGGCCTCCAGGGCATCGTCGTCGGCCCCGGAGATCTTCCGGACTGCATCCACCATGCCGTGGCACATGGCACCGTGGGTCAGCACGACGCCCCTGGCCAGAGGGGCGGTACCCTCGTCCCCCGGGTCACTCATAGTCTTCCTCCAGGTATTCCCTTATCGGGGTCATCCGGTCCCGGAGGCGCCGGTCGAACTCCATGGCCGAATCGGTGCCGGAGTAGCGGAGGAGGTGGTTCATGGCCACCACTTCCGAGATCACCGTGATGTTCTTTCCCGGGTTCAGGGGCACGGTGACCTTGGGGAGCTCCACCCCCAGGATCTCGGCCTCCTGTCTGTCCAGGCCGGTGCGATCGTAGCTCCGTGCGTCGTCCCACTCCTCCAGCTGCACCACCACCTCGATTCGCTTCTGCTGCCGAATGGCCCGGATGCCGAAGAGGGCCCGCACGTCGATGATCCCCACACCCCGGATCTCCATATGGTGGCGTTGCAGCTCGTGTCCCCGGCCGATGAGGACGTCGTGTCCCCGCCGGGAGGCCAGCACCAGGTCGTCGGCCACCAGCCGGTGTCCCCGCTCCACCAGGTCCAGCACGCACTCGCTCTTTCCGATCCCGCTCTTGCCGATGAAGAGGAGCCCCACTCCGTACACGTCGGCCAGAGATCCGTGTAGGGTCGTGGAGGGAGCGAGGGTGACCTCCAGGTACGGCTTCATCCGGCTGTAGAAGGCCTTGGTGGTGAGGTAGGACCGGAACACCGGGATCCCCGCGTCCCGGGCCACCTCCAGCAGCACGTCCGGGATCCGTTGCCCCTTGGTGACGAAGGCGGCCGGAAAGTCCATGGAGAAGAGCGTCCGGAGCCGCTCCCTTCGGTCCTCCGGGTCCAGCGACTCCAGGTACGTCATCTCCGTCTCGCCCAGCACCTGCATGCGCCCCGCTGGGAACCGACCCACGTACCCGGCCAGCGCCAGTCCAGGGCTCGATACGTCAGGATCCTGGCAGCGCCGGTCCAGGGGCAGGTCGGGAGTGAGAAGCTCCAGGGAGAGGGTCTCCCGCTTTGCCTCCAGGAGTTCCCGAAGCGTCAGGCCGGACGTCAAGGTGGTACTCACTACACCTCCCTGAATTGGAGTGGCGAGAGCGGGGCGTACAAGGTACGGACCTCCTCAAGGCGAGGCCACCACCTCTTCCAGTGCGTCCCTCATGCGGGCGGCCGTCCGGTCCCACGAGTACTCGGCGGCGAAGGCCCGTCCGCCCCGCCCCAGTCGATCTCGAAGCGCCGCGTCGTCCACCAGCTCCCGAATCCGTGTCACCAACGCTTCCACGTCGCCGTGGGGCACCAGAAAGCCCGTGGTCCCGTGGATCACCGAATCCCGGAGGCCCGGGGCGTCGCTGGCCACGGTGGGGGTCCCCGCCGCCGCCGCCTCGAGATTCGCGATGCCCCATCCCTCCTTGGGCGATACAAGACAATGTACCCATGCCCGGGCCAGAAGCTCCCGCTTTTCCGGTTCCGAGACGAAGCCCAGGAAGCGAACCATCTCCCCGTCGAGGCCCAGCTCCCGGGCCTCCCGCTCCAGCGCCTCCCGGTGGCCTCCCTTCCCGGCGACCAGGAGCCGGACCGGCACACCCTCGTCCCGGAGAACCGCCGCCGCCTTCAGAAGCAGATCCACCCGCTTGTATCTCTTGAGACGACCCAGGTAGAGGAGGGTGGGTTCACGGAAGCGGCCTCCCTCGGGAGCCGGGGAGAAGGCGTCGAGCTCCACTCCGTTGGGGATGACGCGGATCCGGTCCTGATCGAGTCCCCGGGCCACGAGGTCGTCCCGGGTGCTCCCGGACACGGCCACCGCGGGCACGCTCCGATACACGGTCCCCACGGGCCGTTCCAGGAGCCAGGTGGCCAGGGCCAGCGGAAGGGGTGCCTCCTTGAAGGCGGTGGTCCCGAAGAGGTGGTGGACCAGGAGAAGGAGGGGGCGGCGACACCACACGGGGGCAAAGAGGGGGACCTTGTTCAGGTCCTCCACCACCACGTCGAAGGATCGGCTTCGCAGGAGGCTCCGAGCGTACGTGGGAGCCTTCAGGAGGTAGCTGTGACGCCCGCCCACCCGGTGCACCTCCATGCCGTCCAGCTCCACCCGGTCCGGAGCGCCGTCCCAGCCACTACTGACCAGGGTCACATGCCACCCGCTCTCGGCGATCCGGCCGAATGTCTCGTGGAGGTGCAGCTCCGCCCCACCCGCCTGGGGGTTCTCCCGGTCCAGCCAGTTCAAGATCAGGACCCGACGGCGCGGCCCCTCCTCGCCTCCCTTCGACTCTGCTGCCGACTCCGGCGTGCTCACCGCTCGGCTACCGTCCGCTCCGCCGGAGGACTGCATCCAGGACCCCGTTCACGAACCGGGTCGATTCGCGGCCTCCGTACTGGCCGGCCAGCCGGATCCCCTCCTGGAGCGCCGCTCGCGGGGGCACCTCCAGGTCGAAGAGGATCTCGGAAGCCGAGAGGCGGAGCACGCTGCGGTCAATGCGCGAGAGGCGGTCCAGTCGCCAGTTGTCCAGCGCCCCCTCCAGGACCTTGTCCACCTCCTCCAGGTGCTCGTTCACCCGGGTGACGTGCTCTTCGATCAGGGGAATGCGCCGCGGCGCCACCTGCCGGGTCCGAAGGGTCTCGTGGAAGGCGTCCATGAGGCTGTGGCCCCCGCCCTCGCTTTCCCAGCGGTAGAGGATCTGGGTGGCCCAGGAACGGGCCCGGCTCCGGTCCACGCGCTCGGCCGGCGTGAGTCCTCCGCCATGGCTCATGAAAGGTCCCGGTACAGCGTGGCCATCTCCAGGGTGGCCTCGGCGGCCTCCCGTCCCTTGTTGCCGGCCTTGGTTCCCGCCCGCTCCACCGCCTGCTCCAGGGTGTCGGTGGTAAGAACGCCGAA
>SKVI01000399.1 GCA_007129525.1 Gemmatimonadota bacterium
GAGGAGGTCCTCGGTGACCCCGTCGGCGAAGTATTCGTTCTCCTCGCCCCCGGCCAGGTTCGTGAGCGGGAGGACGGCGATGGAGTAGCCGGGCTCCGGGGCACTGACAGGAACGCCCCCTTCCAGCGTCTCGGATGAATCGGACAGGAGTTGATGGCCCAGGACGCCGAGGGCGATGACGACCACCCCGCCGCCGGCAAGGGCTGCCAACCGGGCGGGCCTGAGAGCCACGGGCGATGCGGACGTGGGATCGGCACCACCCCCGTCATCCCCCGGCTCAGGCTCCGCCGTGGGCCCAGGGGCGTCGCCCTCCTCCTCCGCACCCGTACGCCGCACGCCCTCCGAAGTCAGGTCGAAGGACCACGCGAGCCCCACGGCCAGAGGAAAGCCCAGGATCAGAAGGGCCACCACCATCCGGAAGGCCCACTCGGGCAGGAGGAGCGCCGGAAGGAGCAGCTCGGCTACCTGGGCCACCACGAAGGCGACGATCGCATACACGACGGCGGTCCGGATGACTCGCCGGCGCTTCAACTCCTGAAAGAGTCCTTGCTGCCCTTGCATGCGGGCCGGGCCTGGGTGGAAGAGGAAAAGAGTCAGAAAATCCAAGCACCCTCACGATCGGATCGGCAAGGTAGACGGGCATATGACGGAGGGCAAGCGAGGGAGGGCGGTCCGAACTGACCGACCGACAGGCCGTTATAGCAGACTGATCGGACGACGGGCCCCGGCGCGACGAACTCACCGGGGCCCTTGTACGTCTGGCCCGATGCGACCCGGGCGGTTCACTCATGGAGCAAGATCCATGGCCTCCACGATACGGGTGAACGGAAGGCCTGCCTCTTCGTTCACCTCGCGCACCACCTCGGGCGTCGATGCCTCGAACAGGCACATGCAGTGGGCCTCGCCGGGAACGAAGGTGGAGCGAATGTACCGCACCTCCTTTCCGGCTTCCCGAAAGCGGCGAGCCGTCTCGATGGCCGCCTTCTGAGCTCCCGAAAGTCCGTCCAGATCGATTCCCGGGAGATCCCGGTCCACCATGTAGATGGTCATGATGTCCTCCTCGAATGGGATGGATGCGTTGTGCGTCCCCATGACGCCGGATAATCTTAGCAGGATGCCCTCATCCCGCTCTCAACTCCTGAATGAGCGGGCTGTCGGCTGCTACCGTACCCATCATGATCCGATTTCGTACCCTGGGTGGGATGGATCTCCGAAAGGAAGGCGAGACCCGGGTCGGTTCAGTGCTGGCCCAGCCGCGGCGCGTCGCCGTCCTGGTCTCGCTCGCATTATGTGGGGAACCAGGGTTCGTTCGTCGCGACACGCTCCTGGGTCGGATCTGGGCCGACGTCCCCGACGAACGGGGCAGACACTCCCTGAACCAGGTCGTCTACGGCCTCCGGAAGTCGCTTGGACGGGAGGTGATCCTGAGTCGTGGCGACGAGGAGCTGGGGATCGATCCGAACCGTTTGTGGTGCGACGCCGGTGCCTTCCTCGCAGCTCTGGCCGGGGGCAGAGATGAGGAGGCGCTGGGATTGTACCAGGGTGAGCTCCTGCCCGGCTTCCACCTGGAGGGCGCCCCCGTATTCCAGGAGTGGCTCGAGGGGCGACGAACCCGACTGCGGGACGAAGCCGCGGCCGCGGCGTGGAGGGTCTCGGAGGCCGCGGAGCGAACGGGACATTCAGCCACCGCCGTGTCGTGGGCCCGCCGCGCCGTGGACCTTTCCGGGCAGGACGAGCTGGCCCTTCGCCGACTGCTTCGGCTCCTCGGTTCAACGGGTGACAGAGCCGGCGCCGTCGAGGCCTACCATGCCTTCGCCCGACGCCTCGCCGCCGATCCGGGGGTGGAACCTTCTCCCGAGACCCGGGATCTCGCCGAGGCGATCCGGGGATCCGTGCCTTCCAGCCTGGGAGCAGGAGGGTCCGGGCGGATTTCAGGGGGACGAGTCGCGCCGCCCCCGCCGGCCACGCCTCTTGTGGGCCGTGATCCGGAGCTCGACTGCCTGCGAGAGCGTTTGCAGGATCCCCAGTGCAGGCTGGTGACCATCACCGGCGCCGGGGGGATCGGAAAGACGCGGCTGGCCCAGGAGGTGGCGCTGGAGCTCGGCGACGCCTTCACCGACGGCGTCGCGTTCGCGGCTCTGGCGGGCGTCGAGGATCACGGAGAACTGCCGGGGGCTATGGCTCGCTCCCTGGGCCTCTCCTCGGGGGATGAGGATCCGGAAGAGGCGGTGACGAGGTATTTGACCTCGAAGCAGCTTCTCATGGTGCTGGACAACATGGAGCACCTGCCCGCGGCAGCTCCCTTCGTGTTGCGACTGATGGAAGGGGCCCCCGAGGTCACCGTTCTGACTACCTCCAGGGAACCCCTGCGCCTACAGGCGGAATGGGTGGTCCACCTGGACGGGCTGGAGCTTCCGTCCGGATCGAGACGGGGCGCCGCTTTCTGGCCAATCCGTTCCGTGACGCGCCGGAACGCCACGGGAGCCTCCAGGCCATCTTCGACCGCTCGTGGGCCCTTCTGGACGAAGAACATGGGAGGGCCCTGGCGGCACTCTCCGTGTTCCGTGGCGGGTTCGACAGGGAAGCGGCCGCGTCCGTGGCGGGGGCATCGGTGCCGACGCTGGACCAGCTCCTTGGCAAATCCCTTCTGCGCCGGTCCGCCGAGTCCCGCTACGAGCTTCTGGAAGTGGTTCGCGAGTTCGCCGGGGAAAGGCTCCGGGAAACGCCGGAGCTGGCCGAGGCGGCTCGGGAGCGACACGCGAGGCACTACGCTCGATTCCTGGCCCGTCTGGAGCCTGAGCTGACGAGCCCGGACAAGGACGACGCTTTGTCACGCTGGGCACTCGAACTGGACAACGTGCGGGCGGCATGGAGGACGGCAGCCAGGCACGGCCTGCTCCCTGCTCTCCACGAGGCGACCGATCCCCTCTTCACACTGTACGACGGTCGCGGCTGGCATCGAGAGGCGGAATCGCTCTTCCGGGAGGCTCTGGCAGGCCTTGCGGACGGGACGACGCCCCCGGGTGGACGTGACGGTGGGGCTCTGGAGGTGCGGATCCTCCTTCTCGGGCGTCTCGGGGCCGTCCTTCAACGGCTGGGACAGAAGAGCGAGGCCGAGACCGTTCTGCAACAGGCCCTGACGCTGACGGAAGAGGTGGAGAACGGCCGGGAAGGGGCGTTCCTGCTGGACCGACTCAGCCTGATCTCCTTCGGAAAGCAGGACTTTCCGGAGGCGGTGGCGCAGCAGGAACGAGCCCTGGCGTTGCGGCGCAAACTGGACGATCCAGTTCTGGCAGCCACCTCATTGAACAATCTGGGAAGCCTCCACTTCGCCATGGGCCGATGGGACCGGGCCCACGCCTTCTGCACCCAGTGCCTCGAACTCCAGACGGAGTTGGGGGACCTGGCGGGACAGGTGATCTCGCTCCACAACCTGGGTCACATCGCCCTGGCCCGGGACGATGCCGACGAGGCCGAGCGATGCTTCCAGGCGGCGCTGGGCGTCGCACGAAGAGTCCGGCACAGCGTGCTGGCCGCCCGGGCCCTCCTCAGCCTGGGGACGCTGGCTGCCGCCCGCGGTCGTTTCCACGAGGCGGAGCGGTACTACCAACCGGCGCTCGCCCGGGCCATGCAGGTGGGTGCCGAGTCGCTGGCCCTGGACGCAATGCTGGGGATGGCGTCGGCGCGGGTCTCCCTGGGCGATCTGCGGGGTGGACTCGAGCTGGTCGCCGCCCTCTACGGGCACGAGGCGCTGGACCCGGGCTCCCGGATCTCGGCCGAGCGGCTTCTGGCCACCCTTCGCGCCAACCTCCCCGACGGGACGGTCGAAGGGGTGCTTCAGGGTGGATCGACCTTCCGACTCGAGGCGATCGCGGCCAGACTCGCCGATCCACTCCCCATCAACGATCCTACGAGGTTGCAGTAGCGTGGGTGCCGTACCATCCCTGGACTCAGCGCTCCTCTTCCCTCAGAAATCGGTCGAGGAAATCCACGTAAGCCTCCACCGCCGCAATCCGGTTGTCCCGCCTACGCAAGCCGTGCCCCTCGTCCTCGAAAACCAGGTACTCCACGTGGACGCCCGCCTCCCGGGCCGCCTCCACGAGCCGGTCGTTCTGGTCGATGGGAACGCGCACGTCGTTGGCGCCGGCCGCCACGAAGAGGGGGCGGGAGATCCGGTCGGCGAAGAAGAGGGGTGAGACCCTGCGGAGCCGTTCAGCGTCTTCCTCTGGGTGGCCCATCTCGTCGTAGGCCGCGGGCAGGCGCGGAAGCCGCCATCCGCCGCCCGTGATGTTTCCGATGACGTCGGAGAACCCCACGATGCTGATGGCCACGTCGAACACCTCGGGTTCGAAGGTCATGGCCGCCAGGGTCAGATACCCGCCGTAGGAGGCGCCCATGACGCCGATCCGGTCCGGATCGAGCCACTCGATGGATTCGAGGAAGGCACGGGAGGCCACCACGTCCCCCAGGTCCGCCTCTCCATGCCGCCGGCGGTCCATCTCACGGAAGGTACGTCCGTAGCCCTTCGAGCCCCGGTTGTTGATGGCGTAGACCGCGTAGCCGTGGTTGACCAGGAACTGGATCACGGGGTTGTAGCCCTGCCGGCTCTGGACCCCGGGGCCCCCGTGGACCCATACCATGGCCGGGACGGGGGTCTCGGGAGCGGCCTGGTGCGGCCGATACAGGAGCCCGGGGATCTCCAGCCCGTCGTAGCTGTCGAAGCGGACCACTTCGCTCTCCACCAGGTGGGATTCCTGGACGGCGGGGTTGAGGGCGTCGGTGAGCTGCCGGGCCGTGCCCGCCTCCAGGTCCACCACGAAGAGGTCGGTGGGCCGGGTGTCTCGCTCCAGCTCCAGGGCCAGCGTCCGGCCGTCGGGGGAATGCGTCGTGACGTTCGCGTCGTAGGAGATCTCTGCCGGCATGAACCCGGCAGGCGCCTGCGCCGTGAGGAATCCCGCCGGCAGGAGCCCGACGAACACCAGCACCGCTCTCAGCATCTTCGTCCTCTGCACCAGGGTTGGGGACCGAGGAGCCA
>SKVI01000080.1 GCA_007129525.1 Gemmatimonadota bacterium
GGCGCACCCATCCGGCCCTGGCCCGATTCGAAGTAGCCCATGGTGGTCAACTGTAGTGCCTCGGGAGGCGCCATGTGCCCGTAGCGGCCCCGGGCATCCAGCGTGCCATAGAACGAGCGCAGGTGACTGTAGCCCGCCAAGCTGACGGCGGCCTGGAACCGATCCGTCTGGCTGATGAGGTGGTTCACGCCGTAGCCGCCGTAGCTGTGCCCCATGACACCCAGCCTCGACGGCTCCGCGAGGCCGGCATCGACCGCTTCATCCACGGCGGGAAGGATCCACCGGGCAAGATCGGGCCGGGGCGGAGTGTCCGGTCCCAGCGGCACGCTGGGGAGGAGCACCGCGTACCCTCGAGAGGCCAGGAGCTGAAGCGCCCCGATGCCGAAGGGCCGGTGGAGGCGGGTGGCGGCGGGCTCCCTCTGCCCGTGGCTGGTGCCCGGGTAGAAGGACACCACGGTGGGATGCCGCCGGCCCTCCTCACGGCCTGGAGGGAGGATCACCCAGGCCGTGAGCTCCTCGCCCCCGGGGCCCTCGTACTCCAGTCGGCGGGTCTCCCCCGGGTCCACTTCGGCGAGCCATCGGTCTTCGGCCACCAGCGTGTCCGGAACCACCGGGGAGGTGGCGTCCTGCCGGAAGAGCCAGGTTCCCGTGTCGTCGCTCCGGGAGAATGCCGCGGCTGCCGTCACCGGGGCGACGTCGGCGGGGCTTCCTTCTCCCTCGGGCACGGGCACCCGGGCTATCTCGCGGACTTCCGAACCCACGATCTCGACAACGCGGATGTTCCGACCCGAGCCCGAGTCGGCCAGGAGTCCAAACGGCTCCTCGGGTGACCGCAGGCTCGTGGGTCCGCCCGCAAAGAACCCGCTGGGCGAGGGCCACACGATCGCCTGGAGCGTCGTCTCTTCATCCGAAATGAGCCTCTCCGGCTCGTCGTCCAGTCCGATCTTCCAGAGCGTGCCATCGGCCAGTCCCACGGCGCCATCGGTCACCGGAACCAGCTCGCCCGGCACCGTACCCATTTCCGCCGTGAGGTTCTCCCACTCCCCTTCCCGGGACACGTGCCACCAGTCCGGGCCGGCCGCCGCCGTGCTCTCCGAGGAACCCTCGGCCAGTGCCAGGAGTCCTGAGCCTCCGGTCCACGCCAGGGCCCGGAGAGAGATCTCGGCGTGGTCGACGACATCCAGCTCGCCGGCGGCGGGCCGGTAGACGCCCACCTGTCGGCCGGGAGGACCATCGTGCTCCCGGAAGGGCTCGAACAGGAACGCGTACTCGCTGCCGTCGGGCGCCCACTGAAACGTGTTGTAGAGAGGCTGATGGATCGCCTCGTCCCCGGAAGCGGGCGGCCCTTCGAATTGGCTCTCCTCCGTCAGGGGAACGGCCCCAGGCCGCGTTCCGGAGGCGGCCCATTGGTGTATCGGCTGCTCCAGGGGGACGGTCCCCACCGGCGGCTCCGAGAATGTGGCGAGCCAGCGCCCGTCCGGGGAGGGCCACGCGAGCCCGAATCGTCCTTCCGCCGTGACCTCCGAGCTCCCCTCCAGGTCGTAGATGGTGACCTCGGTCCGGGGCAGGGCGTTCTGGGGGGCGACGTCCGGGTCTGCGTTCAGAACATCGGCGGTCACCTCACGGCCGCTCCACGCCTCCTCTCGCCTCTGGGCCGCGTACAGTCCGGGACGGGTGTTCTCGGCCAGCATCCGGTCGCGCTCCGGCGCGTCTTCGGGTCGGACCGCCACGGCCAACTCCCCTTCCGAAAGCCACTGGAAGACCAGGGGCCCGGCAGAGGTGAGGTGCACAGCACGGTCTGTCACGGGCCGGATCTCGTCGCTGGCCCGCTCCCACACCCAGGCCCGGATGCGGTTGCCGTCAATGGAGAGGAAGGCGAGCCGTCCACCGTCCGGAGACCAGCGCGGATGGAACCATCCGGCGCCGTCGGAGGCACCGGTCGTCAGGCGGTGGGGAGCATCTTCCCCTTCGACGGCAATCCAGATATCCGACCGGGGTTCCGGTCGCTCCGGCAGTCGGGCGATGGAGCCTTCCTCCCCGGAACGGGCCCGCTCGAAGGCCAGGGCGCCGCCGTCCGGCGAGAAGCGCACCTCCCCGATTCGGTGCAGGCGAAACAGGTCCTGGGGCTGGAAGGTTCGGAGGGTGTCGGCTTGGGCCAGCTCCACTGCCGTCGGGGTACTGGCGGGCTCGACGGGCACGGTCGGCATGAGTATGGCGAGGGCTGCGGAGAACAGTATGTGAAAGATTCGAACCTCCTCGAGATTCTTGAGAGGGCCTTGGGGCGTTCAGGTGAAAGCAATGTCCATCGGATGTCTCGTGACGGCTGTACGGCAGCGTCCGGTAGGATGTTTCAGACGACAGGCAGGCAGCTGCAAAGCCGTCCGAAGGTCCGGGCATGAGTCGCCGGGAACACCTCGCAGGGCCGGAGGGTTCTGGCAGACCCCTCCAACCCTGGCGCGGTCGGCCCGCGATCCGCCAGGCATCCGAGGTCGCTACGCGCAAGAACCAACCGAGACCTCGAACTCAACCTCCAGGAACATCCGATGAGCCCTCGAGCCGACCACACCACCGCCACCGCGGGACCCACTTTTCTCGACGCCGAGGACGTGGCGCTCCTGGTGGACCAGTACGAACTGACCATGCTTCAGGGCTACTGGGCCGAGGAGATGCAGGAGCCGGCCCATTTCAGCCTCTTTGCCCGTCGTCTGCCGGAGGGCCGAAACTACTTCCTGGCCTGTGGGCTGGACACGGTCCTGGGTCTGCTTGAGGGCTTCCGCTTTTCAGATTCAGCTCGGGCGTACCTTCTGAGTATGGACGTCTTCGACCCTGAATTCGTGGACTGGCTGGCGAACCTGCGCTTCACCGGAAATGTGCGGGCCGTCCCCGAAGGGACCCCCGTCTTTCCCGACGAGCCCTTCCTGGAAGTGGAAGCGCCACTCCCCGAGGCCCAGATCCTGGAAACCCTGGTCATGAACCAGCTCCACCTCCAGACGGTTCTGGCCTCCAAGGCCGTGCGGGTGAAGTGGGCGGCGGGAGAGCGCAGCGTCGTCGACTTCGGGCTCCGGCGCATGCACGGGACCGACGCTGGGCTCCACTCGGCCCGCGCCTTCCACGTGGCCGGGATCGACGCCACCAGCAATGTCCTGGCCGGCAAGGTCTTCGGGGTGCCCGTCACCGGGACCATGGCCCACTCCTACATCCAGGCCCACGACGACGAACTGGAATCGTTCCGGGCCTTCACCCGCAGCTTCCCGGAGACCATCCTCCTGGTGGACACCTACGACACGCTGGACGGCGTTCGCAGGGTGATCCGCCTGGCAGAGGAATTGGGAGACGACTTCCGAGTCCGGGGAATCCGCCTGGATTCGGGAGACCTGGGCGAACTCGCCAGGGAATCTCGGAGAATCCTTGACGAAGCCGGCCTCGACGATCTGAGCATCTTTGCCAGCGGAGGTCTGGACGAGTGGGAGATCCGGAGCCTCGTCAGCGAAGGAGCCCCCATCGACGGGTTCGGCGTGGGGACGGGCATGGGAGTGGCCAAGGACGCCCCCGCCCTCGACATCGCCTACAAACTTACGGGCTATGCCGGCAAGGGGCGTCTCAAGCTCTCGTCCGGAAAAGGCATCCTGCCGGGCCCCAAACAGGTCTTCCGGCAGGAAGACGAACAGGGACGGGCCGTCCGTGACATCATCGGCAGGGCGGACGAGTCCCTTCCCGGTCGTCCACTGCTGCGGAAGGTCATGGAAGGCGGGGTCCGCCTTCCCGCAGGCGCCGAGCCACTGGACGCCCTTCGGAAACGCACCGCTCAGGAACTAGCGAAGCTCCCTCCCCGCATCCAGGCGTTGGAACAAGCCGATCCGCCCTACGAGGTCACCATCTCCCCCAAGCTCGAGCGCTATACCGAAGAGGTGACCCGCCGGGTGGCCGAGGCCACGCACCGCGATGCGGCCTGACCAGCCTCCGACGGGCGTACCGGGTACGCATCACCCTCGCTTGTAGGTACCGACCAGACGGTTCATTCCGATGACGTGTGGCTCCACCTGCTCCAGCAGGGCCTCCATGGTGAGTCCGGGCTCCAGGTCCAGCTCCCGGTCCAGGGCAAGCACCCAGAAGAAGTAGTGATGCGTGCCGTGGCCCTCAGGCGGCATGGGTCCCCCGTAGCTCTGCTGGTCGAAGTCCGTCTGCCCGTTGGTGTACCGGTCTCCACCGTCCTCCGGCAGGCTCGTCACCGACCCCGGGATGTTGTAGAGGACCCAGTGCACGAAACCGTAGCCGCCGGGCTTGCACAGCGGTGCGTCGGGGTCGTGGCAGATGAGTGCGAAGGCCTTGGCCTCCTCCGGGGCGTCGGTCCACTCGAGCGGCGGCGAGACGTCCTCGCCCTCACCGGTATGCTTTTTCGGAATGCGCCCGTGGGGAGAGAAGGCCGAAGAGCTGAGCTGCATGTCCGACAATGCGAATCCCATGTCGTTTCTCCTTGCGGAATGACTGGAGTCAACGTCTACGGAGGCCGGGGCCTCCGGCTTCCCACCTACCCGCAGACCCGATCCGCGTGCCGGTGAGACCCGAAGGGAAGCCACGGTGAGGGACACGCCAGCCGGATGGGGGTAGCCCCTGTGTCAGGGGTCCACGCGGGACTGCACACCCTGACCATCGACCCTCACGACGCCCCCCCAACCACCATCCCCACATGAGCGGCGATTCCGCCCCTCCACCCCACCAGAAGGGCTCAATGGCTGAGCCGGAAGCTCGAAGCAGTCCCGTCACCGTGGTCAACCTCCTTCTCACGGTGAACCTGGCCGTCTTCTTCCTCTGGATCTGGTCGACGGTTCCGATGGAGGTCATGGCCGAACACTTTCTTGTGAGCTGGGCTCACCTGGCCCAGGGGCATCTCTGGGTCCTCCTCACGGCCTTCTTCTCCCACAACCTCCTGGTGCACCTGCTGATCAACATGATCGTGCTGGTCAGCTTCGGGCCGCCGCTGGAGAGGATCATGGGTTCACGAC
>SKVI01000274.1 GCA_007129525.1 Gemmatimonadota bacterium
CGGAGAATCGTCTGGCCGGTCCAGGGGTGGGTCTCCTCCTCCACGGCCCCCATGAGGATGACGTGCTCCTCCGCCTCGTCGGGGAAGCCGGCGCGGACCGGGAGGCGGATGCCGGGCAGCTCCCGGGCGTCCTCGGCTTCCACCACCTCCACCACCCGCTCCGGGTGATCCAGGACCCAGTCCAGGATCCCTTCCACGAACCGCTCGGTGGCCACGATCCGATCCTCGAAGGTGGCGTAGCTGTAGGCCTCACTTAGAATGCTGATTCTGTTTCTGATTCCACCGTAGTTGGTGACGAACCGGGGCCGATGGTCGAAGGTGTACCAGCCCCGGACCCCGTTTCGCTCTGAGACGTTGCCGTAGTGCCAGAAGTGCCATCCGTACGCCTCCTCCACCTCTTCAGTCACTCGGGGGAGCAGATCGTCGCGGAGGAGATCGTCGATGTCCGCAGGGGTGGCCGGGTGCAGGGGCGGCGAGTAGGTGAGATGGTAGGCGTGCCGGGTGCCGTTGGTGGTATGGAGGTCCACGAAGACGTGGGGGTCGAAGCGGTTGAAGAGGTCGGCCAGGGAACGGGCCTCCGGCGAGTCCAGCTTCATCTGGTCCCGGTTCAGGTCCAGCCCCTGGGCGTTGGCCCGTGTCCCCATCCCCCCCACGGGGCCGTGCTGGCGGGGCCGGTTCCGCAGGTCCAGCCGCTCGTTGCCGTCAGCGTTGTAGATGGGGCCGATGAGCAGGACCAGCTCCCGGATGAGATGTTCCCGCTCTCCCAGCGCCAACTCCCGTACCAGGCGGAGGAGGGCTTCCTTCCCTGCCACCTCGCCGGCGTGGATGTTCCCCTGGAGGTAGACCACCGGCAGCCCGGCGTCCCGGATCGAGGCTGGCTCGGCGTCGGCCACCGGGCCCGCCACCAGCAGCGGCAGGGGTCGTCCCTCGTTGGAGTAGCCGAAGTGGGTGAGGTGCAGGTCCGGGTGCGTCCGCTCCGCCTGCTCGAGGAAGGCCACCACCTCTCGGTAGGAGGCCGTCTCCTGGAAGTCGCTGGCCTCGGAGCGAAGGGTCCAGTCCTGGGCCAGGGGCCGTTCGCCCGTGGGCTCGCAGGCGCTCGTGCCCAGGAGGACGCCCACGAGGACCAGGAGAAGCGGGTGCAGACGCTGCACGGTGGGGCGGCTCAACCCACCGCGACTCTGGCCCGGGGGCCCGAGCCCCGGGTGCGGACCCCTTCCAGCTCCAGGAGTGCCGCCTTCCGGTGAAGCCCGCCGGAGAACCCTCCCAGACGCTCGTCCGCCGCCACCACCCGGTGGCACGGAATGACCAGCGGCAGGGGGTTGGCGCCCACGGCCTGCCCCACCGCCCGCGGGGCACCCCTTCCCAGCCGCTGTGCGATTTCCCCGTAGGTCACCAGCGACCCCCGGGGCACCTGCGTCAGGAGCCGGTAGACGGCCCGCTGGAAGTCGGTGCAGTGGTCCAGGTCCAGGGGAACGATGCCGAAGGCGTCCTCCGCGCCCTCCAGGTAGGCGTGCACGGCGTCGGCTGCAGTCTCCAGGATGGGGACGGATCGGGCCGAATGGGGGGGCGAGCCCGCAGAGGTGGGGGAGGTGCCACTTGGCGACTCCGAATTGCTCAGCGGGAGGGCTGTGCTCCGGCGCCCGGATTCGGGGTCGGCGTTTCCGAATCGCACCTCCCGAAGTCCGGCTGTCGAGGCGAAGAGGGTGAGGGGACCTACGGGAGTGTCCGAGAGGACCGTGTGGAAGGAGGCGGAAGGCGTCATGCGCATACTCCCTGGAAAGGTGACCGCTGGGGTCCGGCGAACGCCGGCGACCTCCTGATCCCCGGAGCGGTGGGAAGGTTCCAGGGGGAGCCGGGGAGGGCCGGTCGCTCCCGGATCTGGGAGGTTTATACCGGAGGTGTGAGGCATGTGGCACGAGACCCGGTCTTCATGGAGGATATGCCGAGCATCCACGAAGCGTTCAGAGGGGTCCCTCGAGCCCCTCGAGCAGTGCATCCGTCCTCGCGGAACTGAGCCACCGTGTGGTGAAGTGGTTCCGAAGCCGGGTGATCCGTGCGGGCGGGCACCCGACCTTCTCAGCGAGCTCCTCCAGCGAAATCAGTCGATCCTTCCATCCCAGTCCCACCGCGGCGCGGACGGCTGCCCGGTCGGGTGAAGTCAGGACCCAAGGCGGCGGCTCATCGCGACCCATGGCATGTGCGAACAGGTCTCGTTCCCCATCGTCCAGTTCGGTGTCGCCGAGCCGCAGGAGAAACCCCGCACGCTGACGCTCCGTCACGCCATGGACCTCGTCAAGTCGGCCGAGATCCTCTTCCGAGACCACTGTATAGCCTTCCGAAAACCGGTCCCCGCGCCTGGCCTCCGAAGCGCACTCTTCAACTGTCTCGAGGCGGGTGCCCCCGCTGACGGCATTCCAGATGCTCGTGCGAACCGCCTCGATCATGACGTTGGTGTCCACAAGGACCGTGGGATTGGCCATCCGGAACCGCTCTTATGCCTCGTAGGGCGGCTGCATTCCGTATGATCGAATGAGCTCCACCAGTTCCAACGAATCGAGATTCAGGATCTGGGCCGCGCGTCGGAATGACAGGGTGCCGTCGTCGAGGGCTACCCGCACGCGCTGAACGAACTCGCGATTGAACAGCTGGGGTCGAGGGGGCTCCCGGCGGCCCGAGGCGCTGGAGCGAGCAAGGGCGGCATCGGACGGGAGGTCTCGGACGCGATCGACGAGCTCCAGGTTGTGGAGACGCCATGCCACCGCAGAGGCCGACACCCTGAACTCATCGGCCATCCAGGCCACTACGTCCTCTGCGGGATGTCCTTCCTTGATCTGTCTCTCAAGCCAGAGCTCTTTCACGACCCGGGCCGGCATGAGTAGCGCGGCCGCGAAATTGTCGGCGAGCTGTTCCCGACGATCTCTCCCACCGGATCGTCTACCGTCGGTAGCACCGGGGCCATCGGTCTGGACCAGCTCCAGCTCCGGAGGTCGCATCCGGTCCCAGGTCAGAAGATGGAAGAGCTCATGAGCCAAATCGAAATTTCGGCGCCCGGGGGAGTCGGCACGGTTGATGAAGATCGCGCTGACCGGGTCCAGCCGGGCTGCGGCGCCGGAGACTGCGTCGGATGCCTCGACGTGCAGCACCAGGACCCCGGGGGCACCATCCAGTCGATCGGCGAGCCGTGTCCCGGGAAAATCGCCAAGCTGGAATGCCCGAGCCACCTCTTCGCCCGCGGCCTGCGCGTCCTCGTAAGACGACCCTTCGGAGAGTCCGAGTGTGCTCTGTAGATAGGATGCATGAACTCGCTGCCCTCGACCGAGCTCGGTGAAGAGTGTCAGCCACTTCGACGCCCGCGCCTGGAATTTGCCGCGCGCATCCGGGTCATCTTCCCTTGCACGGAATGAAAACGCAATGGGCCGGGCCGGCTCGAAGCGATCGGTGAACCGGGACACCGGAACCCGGAAAAACTCGCCCAGCCGGACCAACTCCTCGGGGCTCACACGGCGTTCACCCGCTTCGATCTGCCCAATGGATTGACGGTTGTTCAGATCGAGCGCACCAGCCACGTCCTCCTGGGTGTGCCCGGTTTGCTCGCGGAGCATCCGGAGGATGGCGCCCACCCTCTTGTCTCGATCGGTGACCATACGGAAAGATAGCTTGCGGGATGCAGCGTTGCAAGATCCTCAACTGGTTTCGAGGCGCGGTATGGAGCCGCCGGACCATGCAATGCGCACCCCCGCTCTGGCCTTGGCAGTCTACAAAACTCCGCCAATGCCATCAATTGACGGAACCACATCATGGGAGCAATATTGGTGGAGACTTATACCGGAGGTGTGAGGCATGGCACGAGCAACCGCAGGAGGTCCCGGGAGCAGGCCTTCAGTTCGGAGTAGTGACAGGCGCGGTGATGACCGGCCAAAGAAGGTCGGCTGGCAGGTACGTCGGTCGGTCGCCGAGGCGGTGAAGGAGGCCGTCGAGAACGGTGCGGCGAAGAGCCAGAACGCTTTTGTGGAGGACGCACTACTTCGCCGCCTGAAGGCATTGCGCCAAGAGAGGATCTACTCGGCGTATGAGGAGGCGGCGCAGGACCCGGTCTTCATGGAGGATATGCGGAGCATCAGCGAAGCGTTCGGTGGTACTGTGCGCGACGGGCTCGAAGGCGAGGCCTGAGGCGAATGGCGCACCTGGGTGCCGTCCGGAGATGGGAGATCTACTGGGTCGACCTGGAGCCATCTGTGGAGAGTGAGCAGGGTGGTGAGCGGCGCCCGGCCGTCGTGGTATCAAACAATGGGTTCAACCACCATTTCGACGTTGTCACCGTCGTCCCGATGACGAAGCGTGAGGGCAAGAAGCGCCGTGCCTACCCCTTCGAGGTTCTGGCACCTGACGTTGTAGGGACGGGCCATGAGAGCATTCTCATGCCTCAGCAGGTTCGGACCATCTCAAAGCGGAGGCTCCTCGAGCGGACCGGCGAGCTCGATGACGAGTCCATCCAGATTGACCTCGAGAATCGCCTCCTCGAGCATCTGGGCATCGACTTTGAGGCGGAAGGACCGTAGGAAGGCCGGCAGGCAGGGAGCCCAGGGCCGCGCGGCAGCCGGGGAGCCTCAGCCGTCGGGCGGCTCGCCGTCAGCTGGCCCGTCGTCGTCCGCCGCGCCGTCGGTGCCTTCGCCGTTTTCGGCCTCTCCACGGCTCTTCTTCATGGCCTCCTGGAGGGCGTCGAAGCCCAGGAGGGCGCACTTGATTCGCACCGGGAACTTGGCCACGCCGGCCAGCGATCGCAGGTTCCCCAGGTCCGGGTCCCGGGCCGCCTCCTCGTTGCCGTGCATCATCTTGGTGAAGCGGGTGGCCACGTGGTGCGCGTTGTCCAGCGACTCGCCCTTCAGGAGGGTGGTCATCATGGAGACCGAGGCCTGCGAGATGGAGCAGCCGTCGCCCAGGAACTTGACGTCGGCGATCCGCTCGTCCTCGATCTTGAGCTGCAG
>SKVI01000227.1 GCA_007129525.1 Gemmatimonadota bacterium
CGGATCGACACCAACCGCTACCTTCAGACCCGGGTTCCCACCATCTACGCAGCCGGGGACTGCGTGGGGCCGTACCAGTTCACCCACGCCGCGTCGCACCAGGCGTGGCATGCCGCGGTGAACTCCCTCTTCACCAATCCCTTCAAGCGGTTCAAGGTGGACTACTCGCTGCTGCCCCACGCCACCTACACCGATCCGGAGGTGGCCCGGGTGGGGCTGAGCGAGGCGGAGGCGATGGAGGAAGGGAAGGAGTTCGAGACCACCACCTACGATCTGAAGGACCAGGACCGGGCCATTACCGAAGAGGCGGCCCACGGCTTCGTGAAGGTGCTGACCGTCCCCGGCAAGGACCGGATCCTGGGGGCCACCGTGGTGGGGCCGCACGCCGGCGACCTGGTGACCCAGTTCACCCTGGCCATGAAGCACGGGATCGGGCTCAACAAGATTCTGGGAACCATTCATCCGTACCCGACTTTGGCCGAAGCCAACAAATCGGTGGCCGGAGAATGGAAGAAGGCCCACGCCCCCGAAGGTGCCTTGCGGTGGATCCAGCGCTACCACGCCTGGCGGACCGGATAGTGGGACGGGACCGGGCCGGTGCTCGGATCTTCCGCTCGGGACGGGGGTCTTGTGGCTTGCCGGGCTGCCGGGGTTCGGGCCCGACGCGCTGAAAGCGTCGCCTCCGGCCCGTGGAAGCAGTCTCCGATGGCGGTAGTTTCGGGGGTTGTCTCCTCGTGGGGCCCATGGGATCTTAGTACGCTCGGTAGGCTCGCCCGTGGGGCGGGGAAGCCAGACCACATCACCTGTTGGGATATTCGGAGGAGACCAGATGGCAGAGAGCGGGACCGAACCACGGAACACCCTTTCCATACGGGACAACCGCACCGGCCGCGAATACGAGGTGGATATCCATGAAGGCGAAGTGATCCGTGCCATGGACCTCCGCCAGATCCGCGTGAACGAAGATGATTTCGGGATGATGTCCTACGATCCCGCCTTCACGAACACCGCCTCGACCCGGAGCACCATCACCGAGATCGACGGTGGACGGGGAATCCTTCGTTACCGCGGCTACCCCATCGAGCAGCTGGCTGAGAAGAGTTCGTTTCTGGAGGTGGCCTACCTCCTCCTGCAAGGTGAATTGCCCACCCAGGACGAGCTGGATCAGTTCGTCCACGAAGTGACGTACCACACCTACGCCCACGAGAACATCACGAAGCTGTTGAGCGGCTTCCGCTACGATGCCCACGCCATGGGAATCGTCATCTCGTCGGTGGCGGCGCTCTCCACGTTCTACCCTGAAGCCAAGGACATCGGCGACCCGGAAACCCGCTGGAACCAGATCATCCGGCTCGTGGCCAAGTTGCCCACCCTGGCCGCCTTCGCCTACCGGCACCATCGGGGTCTGCCCTTTGTCTACCCCGAGAACGAGCTGTCGTACACGGCCAACTTCCTGAACATGCTCTTTCGCATCGGTGTGCGGGACTATCGGCCGAACCCGGTGCTGGAGCGGGCGCTGGACGTCCTCTTCATTCTGCACGCCGATCACGAGCAGAACTGTTCGGCCACCACCATGCGGACCATCGGAAGCTCGCATGCCGATCCCTACTCGGCGCTGGCCGGTGCCATGGCCGCCCTGTACGGTCCCCTCCATGGCGGGGCCAACGAGGCGGTGCTCCGGATGCTCACCGAGATCGGGAGCACGGACAACATTCCCGCCTTCATGGAAAGCGTGCGGAACGGCGAGCGGCGCCTCATGGGCTTCGGCCACCGGGTCTACAAGGCCTACGACCCACGGGCCAGCATCATCAAGGATACGGCTCACGAGGTGTTCGAGGTCACGGGCAACAACCCGCTGCTGGACATCGCCCTGGAGCTGGAGAAGATCGCCCTCCAGGAAGACTACTTCGTGGAACGCAACCTGTATCCCAACGTGGACTTCTACTCGGGGCTCATCTACCAGGCCATGGGCTTTCCGGTGGAGATGTTCCCGGTGCTCTTCGCCATTCCCCGGACGGTGGGCTGGCTGGCCCAGTGGGAAGAGATGCTGGAAGATCGCGAACAGAAGATCGCCCGTCCCCGGCAGGTCTACGGCGGCGAGGGCGAGCGGGACTTCGTGCCGGTGGACCAGCGCGGCTGACCCGGCGTGACCGAGCCGGAAGTCCGCATTCCCGACGTTCGGCCCGAGGTGGAGGGCATCGTGCCGCTTGACGTGGGCCTGGACGGGCTGCCCGGCGCCATCTGCACCTACTACCTCGACCGGCCGGAACCCACCCTGGTGGATCCGGGTCCGTCCACCTCGCTGGACGCGCTGGAGGCGGGGCTGGCCGGAGTGGGAGTGGCGTTGTCCGAGTTGCGCCACCTCCTTCTCACCCACGTGCATCTCGATCACGCAGGGGCGGCGGGGCACCTGACCCGTCAGAACCCTCGGCTTGAGGTCCATGTCCACGAGGACGGGGCCCCCCACCTGGCGGAGCCCCAGCGGCTGGTGGCGTCGACCCGTCGTACCTTCGGCGACGACCACGACCGGCTCTGGGGTGAGGTGATTCCGGTGCCCCGCGATCGGCTTCGGGGCTGGCGATCCGGCGACCCTCGACCCCTCCAGGAAGTTCGCCCCCTCCCCACGCCGGGCCACATCGCGCACCATCTGGCCTGGGAGGTGGAGCACGCCGGCGTTCTCCTGGTGGGCGACGCCCTGGGACTGAACCTCCATGTGCAGGCACCACCGCACCCCGCCACCCCTCCACCGGCCGTGGACCTTCCGGAGTGGCGCCGTACCCTGGATGAGCGGCTGGCCCCGGTGGAGGTGGACGCGTTCGGCTCGACGCACTTCGGCCTTCATCCCGAACTCCATCGACGCCGGACTCGCCTCCGGGTGACCCTCGACGCCCTGGCCAACCGTGTGGCCCGGGCCATGGCCGAGGGGACCGAGGCTGAGGAGGCGGACGCCGACGCCTTCCAGCGGGAGACCCTGGAGCTGCAGGGCTCCTGCCTTTCGCGAGGGCGGGCAGAGCGCTATTTCTCATCCTTTCCCGCACGGACCGACTGGGAGGGGATGCGATTCTTCCTCTCGAGAAATCCGGACGTGCTCTCCGAACTCCAGAACTGAGGCGCGACGATGAGGCGGAAGTGGTTCCTGAAGGCGCGGCGCTGGTATCTACTGGTCCCGGGACTCGCACTGGTCATGGTGGCTTGCCAGGAGGCCCCGGACACCTCGGGGGAGGTCGAGCCCGAGGAGGCGGTGGGGCGCCTGGTGAGCATCGGGGGTGGGTTGTCGTCCGACAACGAAGCCGTCTACGGGGAGATCCTGGCCGGGAGGGAAGGAGAGGGTCCGGTCTGCGTGCTTCCCACCGCCGGAGCGAACCCCGAGGGGTCCATGGAACGCGCCGTGGATCGAATCGACCGGTGGGGAGGCGAGGGCACCGCCCGGGGGATCCTCATTTCAACCGAGGCGCCGGAACGGGCTCAGGAGCCGGAGGTGGCGGCGGAGATCCGGGAGTGCAGCGGTTTCTTCTTCACCGGGGGAGTTCAGTCCCGCATCGTGGACGTCTTCCTCCCTGACGGCGAGGTGACCCCCGCCTACGAGGCCCTCATGGAACGTTTCCGGGAGGGAGCGGTGGTGGCGGGCTCCTCGGCCGGCGCCGCCATGATGTCCGACCCCATGATTGCCGGGGGAAGCTCTGACGGGGCGTTCCACGATGGAGCCGGGCCAGAGGGAGGCGTGCGCGTCACCCCTGGAATGGGCTTCATCACCACCGCCGTGATGGATCAGCACTTCCTGGCCCGCGGCCGGATCGGCAGGCTCCTGGTCGCCGTGCTGGATGATCCGGCAATCGACGTGGGGTTCGGAATCGACGAAGACACCGCCCTGGTGCTGGAGGGGTCGCTGGCTTGGGTGGCCGGAGCTTCGGGTGTGATCCTGGTGGACGGCACCAACGCCGAGGCGGGCGGACAGACCCCGGCCCACGGGCGCGGACTCAGGGTGGAGCTTCTGGGAGCGGGCGATACGCTGGACCTGAGGGACCTGTCGGTGAGCCCCGGCAGCGGGAAGACGCCGGTAGCGGAGATTGTCCTTGGAGAAGAGGAGGGGGTGGTACCGGACGAGCCGGTGTCGCCGGCTGACGGTTTCTTCGAGAGATGGGTCTTCCTCCACCGGCTGCACGCCCTGGCGGGAGACGGAGCCGGCGAAGTGACCTCGGAGGAAGAGGGGCACCTGATCCGCATTCAGGCGGCCCCGGAGCTGAGGGCCCTCGCATATCCCAACGTGGGTGTTCGGGGCACGCCCTTCGGGTTGTCGGTGGGTCCCCTCCTGGTGGAGATCGAGCCCGCGAACGGGGAAAACGGCGCCGCGCGGGACTGACGGCGGTGTGGCGGACCGGATCGTGATGGCCGCAGCCAGTTGACGCAGCGGTGGCAAAGCATAGCTTAGTAGGGCGTACAATTTGTCAAAGTGAGGGGGAATCCCTCCACCTTTCGGCCTATTCCCTCCGACCTACCGGTTCCTTGGTCGGGGATGGCGACGCCGCCGGGTCCGACCAGGCTGACGGACACACCTTCTTTCGGAGGTGTGTCACCAGCTGCCTCGGCCCGGACCCGTGTCCGGGCCGATCTTCGTTTATGGCGCCCTGGCGCCCGCCATCTCGGAGGAAGGAGCCATCAAGGATCAGAGGGTCCGCGTCAACGACCAGATCCGGATCAGTCCGGTTCGCCTCATCGACGCCGATGGGGAGCAGGTGGGCGTCGTTGATCTGGACGAAGCCAAGGAGCGCGCCGCCGATGCCGGGTTGGACCTGGTGGAGGTGGCGCCGGACGCCCGGCCTCCCGTATGCCGGCTGATGGACTACGGCAAGTACAAGTACGAGGAAGCACGGAAGGCGAGGGAGGCCAGGAAGAAGCAGCACACGGTCCAGATCAAGGAGGTGAAGTTCCGCCCCGGGATCGAGGATCACGACTACGAGTTCAAGACCCGCCATGTGCGC
>SKVI01000033.1 GCA_007129525.1 Gemmatimonadota bacterium
CGGGCCTCCCGGGCCAACTCCAGCGCCTGACGGTAGCGATCGGTGGAGCGGTCCTCCGCTTCCTCGACTACCCCCAGACCCAGGGCGAAGGATGCCGCGCGCCACAGGGGCTCGTAGGCGGAACGCTCCTCGTTTCCCCTGGCCTCCGCCACCTTGAGGGCCAGCTCCAACGCCTGGGCCGGGGCCCCGGCCCTGAAAAGGGAGTCGGCCTGCTGGAGGCGCGGATCGGCGGTCGAAGCCGCCACGGCCGCCACCTCCTCCACGTCCGCCAGACCAGCGGCAAGGCCTGCGAGCAGGAGAAGAGTAGTGAGCATGACTCGGCGCGTTCAGGGGTGGAGCCGGGGTTCAGGAGACGCAATCGAACCTGGAGGCCACGAGACGGGCCCGGGCCCGCAGGCCGGAAAAACGCTTTCAGCCTTGGCCCCCAATACCGCCTGCACCCATACGGAGATCCGGCCCGCCCGAGAGGGCACGACGCCGAGGAAGCCATGCGAGGCGAACTCCTGGACCAGATCTTCCGCTACCTACGCTGACTTCGGCTCCCCCCCGGGCACCGGGCACCGACGATTACCGCCCGTCGCCCTCGTCCTCGTAGATGGCGGTGAACGGCTCCTCGCCGGCCAGGTAGTGGCCCCGGTACATGCCCGGGGTGTTCATGGTCATGGTGACCATGCCGTCCCGGTCGATCCCGATGACACCGCCGGTTCCGCCATGGTCCACGAGCTGCTCCATGACCACCGCGTGGGCGGCTTCCTCCAGCGTCTCGCCCCGGTGCTCCATCCGGGCGCAGACCTCGCGGGAGACCACGTTGCGAATGAAATACTCCCCGTGCCCGGTGCCGGAGATGGCACAGGACCGGTTCGAAGCGTAGGTCCCGGCTCCCACGATGGGCACATCCCCCACCCGGCCGAAGCGCTTGTTGGTCATTCCGCCGGTGGAGGTGGCGGCGGCCAGGTTTCCGGCCTGGTCCCGAGCCACGGCTCCCACGGTCCCGATCATCCGATCCTGTTCCTGGCGCCAGTCGCTGCTGGTGCCCTCCCGCTCCTGGGCCCGCTGCAGGGCCTCCCAGCGGTGTTCGGTAAAGAACCAGTCGTCGTCCACCTCTTCGACGTCGAACTGGCGGCCGAAGGTCTCGGCTCCCTCGCCGGCAAAGAGCACATGGGGCGACTCGTCCATGACCAGACGGGCCAGCTTGATGGGATTGCGGATCCGCTTCACGCCAGCCACCGCCCCCGTCTGCAGGTCGGTGCCGTCCATGATTGCGGCGTCCAGCTCGTTGGTGCCTTCGCTCGTGAAGACGGCACCCCGGCCGGCGTTGAAGAGGGAGTCGTCTTCCATGACCACAACCGCGGCGATAACGGCGTCGACGGCGGTACCGCCGTCCTCCAGAACCTGGTAACCCGCCTGCAGGGCCGCCTGCAGAGAGGCGTGGTACGCGGCCTCCCGTTCGTCGGTCATGTCGTCGCGGGTAATGGTTCCGGCGCCGCCATGGATCACGAGCCCGTATTCGGCTCCGTCCAGTGCCGGCGCCGCGTCGGGGGCGGCGTTGGTATCGGCGGGCTCGCACCCCACGATCAGGATCGCCGCGATGGCCAGCGCGGTCATCGCGCCCAGTCCACGTCTCATCATTGCCTCTCCAGTGGTCAACGGTGCATAGAGACCCGTCCACTGCGTGTTCGACGGGTTGGTTCGGTTGGTTGGCAGAGAGCCATGGTGGGGTGCCGGACGCCCGGTGTCAACGTTGCACGCCTTGCGCCCTGCCCCCCCGTCCCTTCTCTTCTCGGTGGTTTCGTTGATTCAGAGTACAGTCCCCTCGTCCGGAGATGGGAGTAGACCCCTTGGCCCCCACGGCGCCCACTGCGACCGACCAAGCTACCCGCGTCTACCTGCGACTTCGTGAACTCATCATACGAGGACGGTTGGCTCCCGGCACCCGGATCATCGAAACCGAGCTGGCTGACCGTATGGACGTTTCTCGCACCCCGGTACGCTCCGCCCTCCAGCGTCTCAACCAGGAGGGGTACGTGGTCACGCAGGACGGCATGCGGCAGACCCGTCTCTCCGTCTCGCCCCTGACCCAGGACGACGCCCGGGAGATCTTCGGCATCGTAGGGGAGGTGGAAGGACTGGCGGCTCGGCTCCTCTGTCGCAAGAACGAAGAGGCCCGGGCCCGAACCTGTGCGCGGCTTCAGGCGGTGGATCACGAGCTCCTGGAGGCGGCCGGGGCGATCCCTCCGCAGGTGGAGCGGATCTTCGATCTCTTCACCCGCTTCCACCGCACCTACGTGCAAGCCGGTGCAGGCCCCCGACTGCTCAGCCTGCACGGGGTGGTGAAGCCCCAGGCCGACCGCTACCGGCGGCTCTACAGCAGCACCCAGGCGGGACGGATCGAAGCATCGGTGGAAGAGCACCGGGCCATCGTCGCCGCCATTGCCGCCGGCGACGAGGAGCGGGCCCACAGCGCCGTGAGGGTGAACTGGAGCAACGCCGCGGAACGACTGGCCGGCGCGATCCAATACGCCGGCGAGCTGGGCAGTTGGTAACCCAAGCGCCGACGGAGCCCCCATGAAGATCCTCTACGTCTTTCCCCACCCCGACGACGAGTCCTTTGGACCGGCCCTGGCCATTGCCCGGCAGCTCCGGGACGGCCACCAGGTCTTCCTCCTGACCCTCACCCGGGGCGAGGCCACCCGCCAACGGCACCGGTTGGGGCTCTCGCTGGAGGAGATGGGCGAGGTCCGCCTCCGGGAGATGCAGGAGGTAGAACGCATTCTGGGGCTCAACGGAATGACCGTACTGGAATTCCCGGACTCGAAGCTGGCGGAGTTGGATCCCCGGACCCTGGAAGAGGCGGTGGAGGGCCACATCCGCGAGCTGGGCCCCGACGTGCTGGTGACGTACCCGGTGCACGGCATCAGCGGGTTTCCCGACCACCTGGTGAGCCACGCGGTGGTGAAGCGGGCCTTCTGCCGGCTCTCGGACGAGGAGCCCGAGGTGGCGCCGGCACGCCTGGCCTTCTTCACCCTGGCCGACTCGGACGAGCCCGACGGACTCTTCGAGCTCTCTACCTCGTCGGCTGACGACATCGATGTGGCCCAGGAGGTGGATGACGCCGACCTGGCGCTGGCCCAGGAGGCTTTGGCCGCCTACGAAACGTACCAGGAGGTGGTGGAGGCCGCCGACCCCCTGGGGCGAGCCGGCCGCACCGTCTACTTCGAGCTCTTCCAGGAGAACCACTCGCCGCGGCTGGAGTGCATCACCGAGGGGCTCTGAGCCGGGGCCCAGCGGGGTGGGGGGAGAGCCTGTCTGATCTCCGTGCGATCAGCGTTCGAGCAGAAAGGGCTGGACGGCTTCCAGCCACCGCCCGGGCGCCTCCAGGTGGACGGCGTGGCCCGCTCCCGGCACCGAGCGACGGCGAGCCCGGGGGAGCGCCTCCTCCATCTGGCGGGCCATGGCCTCGTACTTCCGGTCCAGCGCCCCGGTGAGCAGGAGTGTCGGAGCCCGAACCTCTCCCAGGCAAGCCCAGTAGGACGGCTGGCTCCCGGTCCCCATCCCCCTGAGGGTGTGACCCAGGACCTCAGGGGTATTCGCCAACCTCCGCTTCCGCTCCGCCGCTTGCACTTCAGCGGGGAGCCGGCGCTGGGTGGCGAAGAGAGAGAGGCCCATCCAGTGGTCCACGAACCACTCCATTCCCCGGCTCTCGATGCGCCGAGCCAGCGCCGCGTCGCTCCTGCGACGGCGCTCCCGGGACGCCGCGGTCTCGAGCCCTGGGGATCCGCTCTCCAGAACCAGGCGGCGGACCCGGCCGGCATGCTCCACCGCCGCCGCCAGCGCCAGCCGCGCACCCATGGAGTATCCCACCCAGTCCGCCGACTCGGCCCCATGCGCATCCAGGGCCGCCAGCACCGCCTCCAGGACCCGCTCCCAACGGTATCCCTCCGGACCGGAGGGCGGAGGGCTGTCGCCGTGCCCCGGCAGATCCACCGCCAGGACGGTGCGGTGCCGGCTCAAGGCCTCCGGAATGACGCTACCCCAGGCCCCCGCCGACCCTGTGAAACCGTGGAGAAGCAGGACCGGCGGATCTCCGGGACCGTCCAGGCGCCGAGCGGCCAGGGGAGGGACCGGATCGGTGGTCACCGCGCTCCTTCCGGGCCCTCCACCCGCTGAAAGACCGCCTCTCGGGTGTAGCCCGACGGGTAGATCCCCACCTGCAGCAGGGTGGGCCGCAGCGTCCAGTGCACGTGGAGGCGGTCCATACTCCCGTCGGCCCCGCGGCTGAACCAGACGAACTTCTCCCGCTGCGCCGGATTCCGCCACACGCCCCGGAAGGTGTCGTGGTGCCAGTGCTCCAGGTCCATGACCTGCGTGTCGTCATCCCAGAGGGTGAGCACCAATGCGCCGTCTTCCAGCTCCACCCGGGCGTCGGCGTAGAGGGAGTCGTAGAAGTGACCGGCGTAGGCATCCAGTGGAAGGGTGGGCGACGTCCCTTCCTCCCGTGCGGCATGGATGGAGTCCCGCTGGGCCGAGGCCCGCTGGTACGCGTCCAGGTAGGCCTCCCGGTACATGCGGTCCCACTCCCGGTCCTCGATCCCCAGGAACCGGTCCAGCACCCGGTTGGCCAGGGCGTTCATGAAGCTGTTGAAGGTGTTGGTCACCACGATGACCCCCAGGTTCTCCTCCGGCAGGAGCACCAGGTTGGTGTTCATTCCGTCGGTGGCCCCGCCGTGCTGCGACATGCGGCGCCCCTCGTAGTCGCTGAGCCGCCATCCCAACCCGTAGCTGCTGAGGCTTCCGCGGAGGCCCGCGTCGGGAATCCGGTTCTGGGCCCGGTGCATCTCCCGGGCCGTGGCCTCGGAGAAGAGTCGCACGCCGTCCACTTCGCCGGGGGTACCCAGGTGGGTGCGCATCCACGCGGTAATCTCGGACACCGAGGTGTTGATGGAGGCCGAAGGGCCCACC
>SKVI01000126.1 GCA_007129525.1 Gemmatimonadota bacterium
CGGGACGGCCACCGCCTGGAGCTGGGCCCGCAGCGGGTCCGGGCCCTGCCCGCAGTGGCCCGGATCCTGGCGGAGATGCCGGGGCCCCATCACCATACCCCGGACCTGCCGGTCATGGTGGCCCGGGGAGGCGAGCTCCACCCCCTCCCTCGCACCCTGCCTCAGGCCCTGGGCACTCGGGCTGTCTCGGTCTCGGGAAAGCTCCGGGCGGCGCTGGAGCCGCTGGCTGCGCTCCGCCCCCTCAGGGACGGGGTCTCCGCAGCCGAGCTCCTCCGCAGCCGCCTGGGCTCGGAAGTCTACCGCACCTTCGCCGGCCCCCTTCTGGGTGGCCTCTACGGCTCCGACCCGGAGGAGATGGACGCAGACCGGACCCTGGTCCCCGCCATGGAGACGCTGGGAATGGGCTCCTTCGTGGGGCGTCTCCTGCCCCGGTTCGGGCGCGGGCGAGGCGGCGACGAGCGCGGGGCCCTCCTGGACGCCCCGATGGTGGTGCCTGCCGGGGGAATGGCGGCGCTGCCCCGGCACCTGGCGGAGGTGGTGGCCCGCACCCGACCGGGCGCGCTGCGGCTGGGCTGTGCGGTTCGCGGAATTCGTCGGAGACAGGGGAAACGCGGCTACGTGGTAGAGACCGACGAGGGGACGGTGGAGGCCCAGGCCGTGATCCTGACGCTGCCGCCGGGGAGGGCCGCCGACCTCTTGAAGCCGTCCGCTCCCTCGGCGAGCCGGATCCTCCGGGGGCTCCGCACGAATCCCCTGGCCCTGGTTCACGTCGCGGTGCCCCACCTCCCGCCGGCACTGGGTTTTCAGGTCGCTTTCGGTGAGCCTCAGCGGATGCGGGGCGCCACCTTCTCCGGCAACCTCGACGGCACGGGTCGGTCGGCCGTGGTCTATCTGGGGGGAATGCCCGACCCCGACTTTCCCTCCGCTCCGGACCGGGACCTCATGGAGACGGCCAGCACCGAGCTCGAGACGCTCACGGGGACTGCCGCCCACCCCATCCACGTGCATCGCACCCGGATGCCGGCCTGGGACCGGAGTTGGCGGGCCATGGACGACCTGGTCCTCCCCCCCGACGTCCACCTCCTGACGAACTACTCGGGTCGACCCGGAATCCTGGGTCGAATGGAGGCCGCACGGCGACTGGCCGAACAGCTGGCTACTCAGCCGCCCCGGGCCAGGCGAACGGCCCAGTAGACCAGGAGGACCCCCACCCCAGCATTCACCCGGGCCAGGTGCAGAGCCAGGCGCCGGTGTCGTTCCCGACCCCGGGAGTCGTCATTTGCGATCCGTCCCGCCCGGGGTCCGAACACGAAGTCGTGGAGCCCGCTCACCACCACCATGACCAGCACCGCCGCCAGTTTCCACGCCAGGGCCCGACCGAAGGGGGTGGACCACCAGACGGCATCGGTCAGCGTCTCAAACCGAAGCACCCCCCGGATCTGAAGGATCCAGAGCCCGGTGGCCACCAGGATGCCCAGCGCCGCCCATCCGACGGTGCGAAACCGGAGACCCAGTTCGTGAAAAAGGCGCACCCTGAGCTCGGCGGGCTCCACCTGCCGGAGCACCGGCGCCCCCACCAACGCCACGAAGAACATCCCCCCGAGCCAGACCAGCGCCGCCATGACATGAATGAAAACCGCCAGGTGGTAGAGGGTCGTGGTCATGGGCATCGCTGATGGGTGTGGGTTCGGGTTTCTGGCCAAGCTACAGTGCGCTGGTCTCCCAGGCTGTGACCCACGTCACACGTCACAGACCGTAGCAGCGATCCTCCAGCCCCTCCGGATCAACAATACGGACCCGGGCGCCCTCCTGCTCGATGAAGCCCTCCGTGCGAAGCGTCCCCAGCGCCCGGGCCACGCTTTCCCGGGTGGTGGCCAGCGCCTCGGCCAGCTCGGTCTGCGTCACCGGGAGGATGAACGCCTCCGTGGGCGTACGGGCCCGAGCGTCGGCGTATTCCAGCAATGTGAGTCCCACCCGGGCCGGCACCTCCCTGAGGGAGATCTTCTCGATGAGGCGGACGGCTCGGCGAAGTCGCCGGCCCAGCTCGCCGATCACCGCGTCGGCAATCTCCGGCTCTGAGCGGTAGAGGGCCCGGAAGGCGTCCCGGGGCAGGAAGATTAGCTCCGAGTCCTCCATGGCCCGGGCATGAGCCGGGTAGGGACCGCCGTCGAAGAGGGGTACCTCGGCCAGCGCCTCCCCCGGACCCTGCTCGTGGAGCACCTGTTCTCTTCCCGCCGCGTTGGCCCGGTACACCCGCACCCGCCCCCGGATCACCACGAAGAGCCCCGCGCACGGCTCCCCCCTCCGGAAGACCGTGGCCCGGGCCGAAAACTGGCGGGTCACCACCCGGCCGGCGATCTGGTCCAGGGCCTCCTCCCCCAATCCGGCGAAGAGCGAGATGCCCCGAAGAAGCGACAGCACGTGGGGATGGGCGTTGGGATCGACGGCGGACATGAGGCTCATTCCATGTGGGGAGATGCCCTACACGGGGTCCCGGCATTTCTCCGACAGACCCCGGCACTTCTGAATCCTAGCTTTGGTCGTGAGTTGGAAACACTCCCTCCCGATTGTGGGAAGCGGAGCGGTCATCATCAATGGGACGCACCATGACTCGATTCGGGAAGGTACTTCTCAGCGCTCTCGTGCTGCTGGCCCTCGGGGCCTGTGACACCAACGGCGAGCGGCCGGACGCCCCGGCCGACGACCCCGACACGGGGCTCACCGCCTTCGAGGAGGAACACGGGATCGGCCCGTTCACCGAAGAGGTGACGCTGGACGAACCCGTGGACGAGGAGATGGCCGCTATGGGCCAGGACGCGTTCGAGATGAACTGTGAAGCTTGCCACATGCTGGACGAGAGCTTTGTGGGGCCGGCGGTGGGCGACGTGCTGGATCGCCGCAGTCCCACCTTCGTCATGAACATGATCATGAACCCCAGCGAGATGGCCGATCGCCATCCGGTGGTGCAGGAGATGCTCAGGGAGTACCCGGTGGTGATGCCGTATCAGAACATCACCGAGGAGCAAGCCCGGGCCATCGTGGAGTACCTGCGAGCCACGAACGATCACCAGTAGGTCCGTCCCGGGGCGGACACACCGGTGTTCGCCCTCAACGTTCAGAACAGCTGACAGGAGTCAGACGATGTTCAAGAAGCAAATGGGGCTCAAGCTGGGAGGCGCCGCCGTAGTGGTGGCGATCATCGGCTTCGCCCTCACCGGGTGCCCCGGAGAAACGGGCGTGATCGGCGCGGGAGACGCCGCCGAGCGCGTGTACGTTGCTCCAGGTGAGCACGACGAGTACTACGGGTTCTTCTCAGGGGGCTACAGCGGTCAGCTCTCCGTGTGGGGACTGCCTTCGGCCCGCCTCTTCAAGGTGATCCCGGTCTTCAGCCAGGATCCCGAGACAGGCTACGGGTACTCCGAAGAGACCAAGCCCCTGCTCGAGACCAGCTACGGGTTCATTCCCTGGGACGACTCCCACCACCCGCAGCTCTCGCGCACCGACGCCATGGCGGACGGCCGCTGGATCTTCATCAACGGGAACAACACCCCGCGGATCGCCCGGATCGACCTGCAGAAGTTCGAGACGGTGGAGATCCTGGAGCTCCCCAACACCGGAGGCAACCACGCCTCCTCCTTCCCCACCTCCAACACCGAGTATCTGGTGGGGGCCACCCGCTTCAGCATCCCCGCCGAAGAAGACCTGGACGTGCCCATCGACACCTACCGCGAGAACTTTGACGGACTGCTGTCGTTCGTGAAGGTGGACGCGGAGAGCGGACGCATGGACCTGGACTTCCAGATCCGTGTTCCCCCGTACCACTACGACCTGGGCCGGGCCGGGATGGGTCCCTCCAGCGACTGGGTCTTCTTCACCTCGTACAACGTGGAGGAAGCCCACACCCTGCTGGAGATCGAGGCCTCCCGCTACGACAAGGACTTCATCGCGGCGGTGAACTGGCGGATGGTGGCCGAGGCGGTGGAGAACGGAGCCGGGCAGGAGATGCCCGGGCAGTACTACCACAACACCTACGATCCCGGAACCGGGCTGGCCACCTCCGACGCCCACGACGGCGTGAGGGTGGTGGATCCGGCTGAGATCCCCGGCGCCATCTTCTACCTGCCCACCCCCAAGTCGCCCCATGGCGTGGACATCGATCCCACGGGCGAGTACATCGTGGGCGGCGGCAAGCTGGCCACAGTGATCCCAGTCCACTCCTTCAGCCGGATGCTCGAGGCCATCGAGAACGAGGCATATGAAGAGGTGATCGACGGTATCCCGGTGCTGGAGTATGAAGCCACCATGGTCGGTGAGGTGGAAGATCCGGGGCTGGGGCCGCTCCACACCGAGTTCGACGGGCGGGGCTACGCCTACACCTCGGTCTACATCTCTTCGGAGATCGTGAAGTGGTCGCTGGAGACCTTCGAGGTGGTGGACCGGATCGACGCCTACTACTCCATCGGGCACCTGATGCTGACCGGGGGGGACACCCAGGATCCGAGCCCGCAGTACCTGGTGGGTCTGACCAAGACCGCCCGGGACCGGTTCCTGCCGGTGGGGCCCAAGCAGAACCACCCGGCCCAGCTGTATGACGTGTCCGGCGACGAGATGGTCCTCCTCAAGGACTTCCCCACCATCGGAGAGCCGCACTACGCACAGGCCATCCGGGCCGATCTGCTTTCGCCCAACAGCCAGCGAATCTACGAGATGGCGGACAACCAGCACCCCCACGTGACCCGGCGGCCCGGCGAGGCCAGGGTGGAGCGGGACGGCAACGTGGTGCGGATCTACATGACCAGCATCCGGAGCCACGTCACCCCCGACAACATCGAGGGTGTGCATGTGGGCGACACCGTCTACTTCCACGTGACCAACCTGGAGCAGGACTGGGACGTGGTGCAC
>SKVI01000379.1 GCA_007129525.1 Gemmatimonadota bacterium
CCCGGGTGCCGCGGGACCCCATCTCTCCCCGGGTCAGGTCCAGAATGCCCACCCGTTCCCCCAGGGCGACGCTCCTGGCCAGCGCGCCCCCGCAGAGGAGTTCCGCGTCATCGGGATGTGCGAATACCGCGAGAACGTCGAGATCGTAGCTCATGTGATCGGGAGGGTGGAGGACGTGAAGGAAGAGTCAGCCGAGCTCTGCGCCGGGCCGGGTCCGCGGTGTCGGGCTATTCTGCCCTCAGGGCCCGGACTGGTTCCATTCGGGCGGCTCGGGCCGCCGGGATGAGTCCGAACAGCATACCGGTCACGACGGCCATGGCCAAGCTGGCGGCCACGGCCCAGATGGGGATGGAGGCGGGGATGGGGGTCAGGGCCGCCACGGCCCAGGCCAGCCCGGCGCCTGCCAGGAGTCCGGTCCCTCCACCCAGGAGGGTGAGAACCCCGGCCTCCACCAGGAACTGCCACAGGATCTCGGGTCGGGAGGCTCCCACCGCCTTTCGGATACCGATCTCCCGGGTCCGCTCCGTCACCGAGATCATCATGATCCCCACCACCCCGACCCCTCCCACCAGGAGTCCCACCGATGACAGGGCCAGCATGACGATGAAGAACACGGCGGTGAACTGATCGAAGAACTCCAGGAGCTGGGTCGAGCGCATGACGGCGAAGTTGTTGGGGGCGCCGGGCGCCAACCCCCGCATGGTTCGCATTGCACCGATGACCTGGTCCTCGGCCACCGACTGATGCACATCGTCCCGGGGCACCACGGCGAGCTGCAGCCATTCCTGTGAGACGCCCAGTCGCCGCACCGCCGTGGTATGGGGAACGATGACCAGGTGGGGGTCCTGGCCCTCGAACAGATTCGGGGCCGGATCAAAGACGCCCACCACGGTGAGGGGGACGGGCCGGTTCTCGCCGGAGGAAGCCCGGATTCGTCTTCCCACCGCCTCTTCTTCCTGGAAGAGATCCTCGGCGAGCTGTCTGGAGAGCACCACCACGGTCCGGGCATCCCGGACTTCGGCCGACACGAAGTTGCGGCCGGCAATGAAGCTCCCGGCCCGAAAATCGGTCCATGACGCGGCTTCACCGGTGCCCTGGATTCCAGTGACCCGGGTGCCGTCATAACTCAGTTCGAGGCCGCTCCCCATACCCGGAGTCTGGAAGGGAACAGTCACTACGGCTCCCTCCACGGCGGCGAGGCCGTCGACCCGCCGCGCCTCTTCCTGGGTGATGGGCGGGCGGTTCCACCAGGGGGGGCGTCCGGTTCCGTCCTGCACCAGTTGCACGTCGGAGAGGTCGAAGCGCATCACAAAGAAATTCCGGGGGCCCACCGTCTCGATCCCCTCGGCCACCGATGCACGGATGCCGCTGATGAGGGCGGCCATGACGACCACCACCATGACTCCGATGGCCACACCCAGGATCGTGAGACCCGAGCGGAAGAGGTTGGATCGGATCGACCCGAGGCCGATGCGTATGCCTTCCTTCAGCCCATAGGCAATGCGACCTATACTTCGTAGGCTATTCATACCTGAGGGCCTCCACCGGATCCAGCTTCGAGGCCTGAAGCGCGGGGTACACGCCGGCCGCGATCCCGACCATGAGACCCAGAGCGACACCCAGCCCGATCCAGTGGGGCGCCACCGCGGCCGGAAGGGGAGTGAGGGACCGTACGGCCCAGGTGAGCCCGATACCCACGGCAACGCCGACGACCGCTCCCACCCCCGACAGCGTGGCCGACTCCACCAGGAACTGGCTCACGATGTCCCTTCGCCGCGCCCCGATGGCCATCCGAACCCCGATTTCCCGGGTCCGCTCCATGACCGACATCAGCATGATATTCATGATGACGATCCCGCCCACCACCAACGATATTCCCACGAGCCCGGGCAGGGCCAGAAAGAGGATCGTGGCGATCTGATCCCAGAACGCCAGGGCATCGTCCGAGCTCTCCACCTCGAAGTTGTTGGGCTCGGCGGGCCGAAGTCCCCGATGCAGGCGTAGCACGATCTCGGTCTCGGACATGGCGCTGCGAATATCCCCCGGGTCCAGGGTCTGGACAGCGATGTTGCCCACGGTACGCGGCTCGGACATGAAGCGGGTGATCGGCGAGTGGGCCGGAACCAGCGCCACGTTGTCCATGGAGATCCCCAGCAGGGTTCCCTGCTCCTCCAGGACCCCCACGACCCGAAAGGGGAACCCCCGGACCCGGATGCGCTCGCCCAGGGGACTCGTGTCGTCGAAGAGAGCCCGGGCCACGCTGCTCCCCAGGATCGCCACCGGGACCCCGCGAGCGGCCTCCTGCGGAGAGAATGGACGGCCGTCCTGTATCCGGAAGGTCCGGATGTCAAGGATCTCTTCCGAAATGGCGGAGATCTGGATCCCCTCGACCCGCACCCCCTGGGCGCTCTGAATCTCGCCGCTCATGCGGCTCTCCACCCCCACCCGGGCCGGCATGCTGAGCCCGGCCCGAATGGCGTCCGCTTCCTCATGGGTGAGGCGGGGACGACGCTGCCACTCCCGGATCTGGCTGTCCTGGGTGGCCACCTGCACCGACGGGGTGCGCAGCACCTGAATCGTGTTGACGCCGAAGATCTGCTGGGCGAAGTCCTCGGAGATGTAGCGATCCATGCCTTCCACCACGCTCACCACCACCACCAGGAACATGACGCCGATGGCCACCCCCAGGAGGCTGAATGAGCTCTTCAGCTTCTCCTGGCGGATCTGGTGAAAGGCCAGTCGGACGCCTTCGAGGAAGTGCATGATGGACCTGAGTGACGCCTCCTCAGCGCCCGTCGGACGGGACGGACATGACCCGCACCGACTGGCCGTCCTGCAGCTCCTGGATCTGCTGGAAGGGACCGCTCACCACGGTGTCGCCCGCCGAGAGCCCGGAAAGGACCTCGAAGTGTTCTCGGCCTGTGATTCCCAGCTCGACAGGGGTGAAGTGTGCCGTGCCGTCCCGGACTACGAAGACCCCCTCGCGGCGCGCTTCGTCGTCGTCCCCGCCGTTCTGGTCTCTTCGGGTGGTGACGGCGATGATGGGGGCCGCCAGAGCGTTCGTACGCGCTTCCACCACGATGTCGGCGGTGGCCGAAAGGTCCGGCCACAGCGCCCCCGGTGGATCCAGGAGGGTGAGGATGACCTCGTAGTCCACCGAGCTGCCCTGGCCCGTGCCCCCGGTCTGGTTCCGGATGGCCGAGCTGCCGATCTTGGCCACCTGGGCGGCGTAGCTGTTGCCGGGGAAGGCGTCCAGCTCCACCATGGCCGAATCTCCCACCGACACTCGAGGAACGTCGGTTTCGTCAACGGCCAGAACGGCCTCCACCACCGAGAGGTCGCTGATGGTCATGAGGAGCGATCCGGGGTTGTTCATGGTTCCCACCACCACCGTTTCCCCTTCCTCGATGTCCAGTCGGGTGATCCGCCCCGAGATGGGTGCCCGGATGGTGGTGCGGAGGAGGTCGTCTTCCGCCTCCTCTACCCCGGCCCGGGCCTGTTCGACGCCGTGTTGGGCCGACTCCAGGAGGGAGCGCTGGACCTCGAGTTGGGTTTCGGCCTCCTGGAACGCCTGCTGGCTCACCAGGCCCGGATCCCGTTCCCGAAGGGCCTCGAGACGCTCCAGCTCCCGCTGGGCCTGGAGGTGCCCGGCCCGCTGCTGGGCCACCTGCGCCTGGGCCTGGCTGAGGTTGGCCCGGGCCCGAGCGAGCTGTGCCTGCAGGCGGCTGGGGTCGATGACCATGAGAATGTCGTCCCGTTCCACCTCGTCGCCTTCGTCAACGTTGAGCTGGATGACTCGGCCCTGGACATCGGACGAGATGCTGACCTGGCGCCGAGCCCGGACGCTCCCCGTGGCGGTGATGGTGGAGATGAGTTCCCGTTCGGCCACCTCGGTGACCCGTACTTCCGCTCCGCGGTCCTGAGAATACGCATAGCTCACCGCGGCAGCGATGCCCACGAGGATCAAGGTGACGGTGCCCAGCAGGACTTTCCGACTCCGGCTCATGACAGGGTCCTCAGCAGCTCAGGAGAATTGATGCGGGCAGACGTGCCTGCCGGTTTTCAGGTCCATGACCTGAATCCCTCTTCCGACCTCCCTACGGATCCAGTGGCCGGTGTTCTTCACACCGGTGCCGGGATCGACGGACGGCGTTGGGGGGAGACCGCGGGAGGAGGAAGCATGTGCCGACGCCCAGTCCGGGGCAAGGGTCAGGGAAGCTGTTCCCGTTCGGCCACGTAACCACGCTCGGTGAACTCCAGGCGGAGCACTCGTCCCTCGCCGTCGACCCAGAGCTCCCGGGTCTCGCCACTCCCCTCGAGTCGGTAGTGCCGAGCTGTGGTGTCTTGTCCCCCGATCTGGATCTGCGCATCTCCCACCCGCGTGACCGAGAGATTGAACTGCTGGCCCTCACGAGGTACGATGACCGGAACGGATCCGCCCTCGGGGCCGACCCTCGACGTGACGAAGTAGTACTGGTGCGCCACGTCGGTGTCCAGGAGGATGGTGCCGGGAGTGGCTCGATGTTCACGCTCCTGCTCCCCCCGCTCCGACGAGATCCGGGTTCGATAGCGGCGGTCACCCAGCTCGACGCGGATCTCTTCCTGGCGGTGGCCCGTGACCCTGATCTGGTATGCCGACACGACCATCTCCGATCCGGAGGCCTGGAGGGCCGGCCTGAGGTCTACCCGCCCCTCCGGGACGTCCATCTGGATCTCGGCGGTGGCGATGACCTGGGCCTCGACCCCGGATCCGGCCCGTCGAATGGCGAAGGTCTCGGTGCCCACCTGCGCACCGTCGATGAAGATCCGCATGGTGCCCTCGTCGAGGGTGACACTCTGGGATTCCACCGTGCCCGGCACGAGGAGAACGGACAGGATGAGGCCTGGAAGCAAGAACCGAACAGAAGGCATGGATTTCCCGTGGTGGGGGTGAACGGGAGCGGGACACCGATGGAACGGGTCCTTCGTGGTATCGCCGGAGTCGAATGCGGCCTTTCCGAGGCCGGGTGTCGAAACGGAACCGAATCGGTACTCGTGCTGTTACCCTCAGCGGGGGTGTCCGGTCCGCCTGACCCGGCGCCGGCGTGAAATCGCCGGGTACGGCGCGATGCCCACGACCCCCGATGACCCATCACACCGCCCCCTGAACCGGCACACGCCTTGTCTCGACGCCAGATCCTTCCGCTCCTCTGCTTTCTCGGGGCCCTGGTGGCGATGGGTGCCTGGATCGCCGGGGCCGGCGCCTGGGCCTTGTTCCTGGCCACCGTCGGGATCGGAGCCAGCGTGTTGTTGGGGCCGCCGTCGGGGCGCCCTGCGGCGTTCTGCCTGGCGTTCCTCCTCGCTGGAATCACCCTGGGGTTCGCCGCCGAAGGGGACCTGCGCCGGTTCTCGGCCAACTGGGATCAGCATGTAGAGGATTGGGAAGCCAGGGTTCAGGACGACCTGGATCGCGATCTGGACTCCCTTCTTCGAAGGGCTGAGGCCGCGGTGGAGCGAGCCAGCGGCGCCTGGGGGGCGGCGGCCCGGGGAGACCAACCGACGCTGCCGGGAGGACTCATCGGCGAAGGGGTGAACGGGATGGCGGTTTTCGGTCCCGCCGGCGAACTGCTGGCATGGGATGGCTCGCATCAGGGGCCCTTTCCGGACCGGGTTCGCTCCGGCCAGGAGCGGTACCTGTACGAAGACGGCGCCCTCTTCGGGTATCTCTACGTCACGCATCCTCTTCCGGATGCCCGGGGCACCGCGGTGGCGGCAGCGCTTCTCCGAACTGACCTGCCTCCGGGCCTGGATCGGGACCGGGACGACTTCGCCTCGCGCTTTCTCGATCGACGGGGCGCCCGGATCCATATCTCCCGCGAAGATCGGGTGGAAGACGAGAGCGTCTGGGACCTGCGGTGGGAGGAGCGAGTTCTCCTGAGTGTCACTCTGACCCCCCTCTCCGAAGCCGATTCGTTGGAGACCCGCGCCCTCTGGTGGGAGCGGGCCGTGGTCGTCCTCCTGCTCCTGGCCTGGCTCGGTGGGCTGAGGTGGATTCGGGGGTCCGGAATCGGGATGGCGCTGCACGGGACTGCGCTCGCGGCCCTCATCCTGATTCTTCCGCTGGGAAGGCTCATGGGCGCTTCGGAGCTCTTTTCGCCGGGAGGGTTGCTTCTGCCCGGCATTCCGGGTGTGACCCTGGGACACCTGCTGGTGCTGGGGGTGTCGGCCATATTCTTGCTTGGAGCGGCTCAACGGCATCCCACCCCCGACCTGCCACCCTGGATCACCATTCCCGCTGCTATTCTCCTGGCGGTGGGCGTCATGGCCGGGATGGCCGAAGGGGCCTCCCATGAACTTCTCTCGGAGGGCGAGTGGGGGTGGGTCACCTTTCAGGCGGTGGCGTGTCTCCTGGTGGGTCTCCTGTTCACCCTGGCCCTCCTCCTCACCCGGGCCTCCGAGAGCGACCGGTTCGGTGTGGCCCTTCTGGTGGGGAGTGTGGGGGTGGTGGTGGTTCTGGCGGCGTTGGGGGCCTGGCGGGTCCGGACGGGACCGGAGATTCCGGTCTGGTCCGCTCTTCTCTGGATCGTCCCCCTGGCCATGGCCGCCGTGACGCTTCCCGCCGGCCGACGATGGGGTGACGGAGTGGTGCACCTGGCCCTCGGCCTTACCCTCGCCGCGGGGCTCACCCTTCCGTGGGCCTGGTCGCTTCGGGTGGAAGCCCAGATGGCGGTTGCCGAGGAAGAAATGGAGCGTCTGGGGACCCGTCCGGACCCATTCCTCGAGTTCCTCCTGCTGCGAGCGGGCGAGGAGGCCCAGGCGCTGGCGGCCACGGGTCGGAACGCCGTGGAAACCCTCTACGGCGCGTGGGTTCAGAGCGGACTGGCGGCGGAGGGAATGCCGGTGTGGCTCACCGTCTGGTCTCCGGACGGCGAGGCACAAGAGGAGCTCCGGATCGGAGTGACCGGAGAGCGTCCGGACCTCCCGCCGGACCTGGTGCAACAGGCCATCATCGAGAACGAGGTTCGGCTCCGGGGTTTCGACCTGGCCGACGTGCATTACGTATCCGTGGCTCCCCTCTCCCGGGGCGCCGTGATTTCGCTGGTGGTTCCGCCTCGGCGGACACTGGCTGCCCGGTCGCCCCTGGGTCCCCTCTTCTCGCCGGCCCGGGGCGAGCCGGATCCCCTGGTCCTGATTCCCCTCATGCCCGGCGAGGCGCCGGGGGCCACCGAAGGGATCGAATGGGTGCAGGCACCACACGGGTGGCAGGGGGAGCTGTATCTGGCCTTCCCCGACGAGATCTATCATGGACATTACATCTTGGAACTCCCAGGTCGAGCGCTCATCGTGGCTCGCAGCACGCTTCTCCTGCTTCTGGCTCTGGGGGGTGGAATCCTGGTGTGGGGTGCCGGAAGAAGGGTGGTTCGGGGCGACGGCACCATCCCCGGGGTGCTGGGTCCGTGGATCAGCTCCTTCCGGGGCCGGGTGACCCTGGCGCTCTTCGCCTTTTTCCTGGCCCCCTCGGTGGGGTTTGGGACCCTCGCCTACCAGACCCTCTCCGGGGCCGCCGTCCGTACGGCCGAGACCCTGGCGGAGCGAGCGGTGGAGGAGGCGGCCAGCTGGTACGGGGAGGTGGGCGGTGCCATGGATGTACTGGCCCGCCGCGCGGGCTCCGACCTGCTCCTCTACGAAGAGGGCGAGCTGGTAGCCGGATCCCTTCCGGAGCTGGCCGACCTGGGACTCTACCAGGGATGGCTTCCTCCCGAACTTCACGGGCGGCTGGCGGAGGGCGAGGAGCTCATGAGCACCACCAAGGCCTCCCTGGGGGGATGGGACTACGTGGTGGCCTATCGGAGGATCGTCGGGGGTCAGGTCCTGGCCGCTCCAGCGCCCCTGCAAGCCGGCGCCACGGCGCTCCGCCAGCGGGACGTGGCCGATCTCATCGGGTTCGCGGTGGTGTTGGGTGCCGGGCTCTCGGTTCTGCTATCGTTTTTGGTGGGCCGCGCCCTGACCCGACCGATCCAGACTCTCCGGATTGCCTCGGAGCGGGTGGGGGCCGGAAACATGGGCGTCCACCTTCCCGAAGATCGAACCGACGAGTTCGGGGCGGTCTTCGGAGCCTTCAACCGAATGGTGGACCGCCTGGGCCGAACCAGAAAAGCCCTCATCCGCAGCTCCAGGCGAACCCGGGCCATCGTGGAGGAGGTGGCCACCGGCGTGGTGGCGCTGGATCCGGAGGGGAATGTGACCCTGGCAAACCCCCGAGCCGAACGGCTCCTGGGGGTTTCCCTCTCGCGGCGCCAGCCCCTGCCGTTGGGCGAAGGGGTCGATGCACCCCGTTCGGTCCTGGCCAACTGGGTGGAGCGTTACATGCGGGACGGTCTGCAGGAGGCCACCACCGAGCTCCAGTTTGGCGATCGACGCATCCGGGTCCGGGCACGCCGGGTCAGCCGTCAGGGCCCACCCGGGAGCGCCGTGGTGAGCCTCGAGGACGTGACCGACGAGCTGCGCACCGAACGGATTCTGGCCTGGGGTGAGATGGCCCGTCAGGTGGCCCACGAGGTAAAGAACCCCCTCACGCCCATCAAGCTCGGCGTACAGCACATCCGACGGGCCTGGCAGGACGATAGCCCCGACTTCGACCGGATTCTCGAACGAAACGCCCAGGCCATTCTGGCCGAAATCGAGCGCCTGGCCGGAATCGCCTCCAGCTTCGCCCGCTTCGGCGCGCCCTCGGCCCTGGGCGGTGAGCCGCTGGAGCCGGTGGACGTGAAGGAGGTCATGCAGGAAGTGCTGGCATTGTACCATGCCGGCGACGGCCCGGTGAGCTTCCACTTCCGCGGGGCGGAAGACATTCCTCCGGTCTCGGCCCGGGCGGGCGAGCTGAAGGAGGTTCTGATCAACCTCCTGGAGAATGCCCGGGAGGCCCTTCCCTCGGGTGGTACGGTGGAGGTGAAAGCGGACGACGTGGAGGGGGCGGTGGCGATCCATGTCGTGGACGACGGCGTGGGGATTCCCCAGGAACTCCTGCCCCGGATCTTCGAGCCCCACTTTTCCACCCGGTCCGGTGGATCGGGACTCGGACTGGCCATCGTGCGGCGGTTGGTGGAGTCGTGGGGCGGACGGGTCTGGGCCGAGAGTATCCCCGGGAGGGGCACCACCATGACGGTGAAACTCCAGCCGTGGAGCGACACTCCGGAGCGGGGGGCTGACGGGGCGCCTTCGGAACCGTAAGTTAGATACGCTCGGGGTCCACCTTCCTCATCGCTCGTGGAGGAACATGCCACAGTCCACTTCGCCTCCTTCGGATCGCCGGAGCATACCGGGTCAACCCCATATCCACCGAGATTCGCCGCGCCGGCAGCTCTCACCGGAGCAACTCGTGGACTGGCTGGGTGCCCAGAAGGGAGCGTTGGCGGACCGCTGGCTCCTTGAGATCCGCTCCAGGGTCGAGACGTTGGAGCCTGACGAGGAGGAGCTGTTGGCGGAGTTCCTGCACCTGCTGACATCATTCCTTCCCCGGGCCATAGGGGTCTACAGGGACCAGGTCAGCCCCGTCTACCATCAGGCTGCGGAGCTGTACGGCCACCTGGCCGCGGTGCGGGGCCTGGCAGCCGGTGAGGCGGTGGAGGAGGTGCAGCTTCTTCGGGAGGTGGTCCTCCGGTTTCTCTATCGGGATCCGCCGGCTGCCGGAGCGGGCCTGGGCCTCCGGGAGCTCCTGCAGCTCTCCCGCCTCATTGATCGGCTGGTGACCCATACCAGTGTGGGACACACCGATACCCTCTTCTTCAACCTGTTTCACGGCAACGGCGTCCCCGAAGCGGCCACCAGGGAGGTGCTGGAAGAGGTTCGGGAACAGCTCCGCGCACTGGGACAGGAACTCCTGGAGATCCAGTCCCTGGAAGAGGGCGAAGTGGGGGTGGATTGAGCGGGACCCTCGGTGGCGACGGCCTGGAAGGGGGAGGGACGGGTGTCGGTTCCCCCTCCCCGGAGTCCCGCGCGGCGGGAGACATGGCCCCCGCAGAGTTCAGGCGATGGGCCGAGGAGGTGGCCCGGTGGATCGCCACCTACCTGGAGGAGGTGGACGGCTACCCGGTTCTGTCCCGGAGCCGACCCGGGGACCTGAGGGCCGGGCTTCCGGACGAGGCCCCGGAGGAAGGGGAGCCCATGGACCGGATCCTCTCCGACTTCCAGGAACTGATTCTGCCGGGAATCACCCACTGGAACCACCCCTCCTTCTTCGCCTATTTCGCCGTCACTGGCTCCGGCCCGGGGATCCTGGGCGAGATGCTGGCTGCGTCGTTGAACGTGAACGCCATGCTTTGGCGCACCTCGCCCGCCGCCACCGAACTCGAGGAGCACGTCACCGACTGGTTGCGCCGGCTGCTGGGGTTTCCCGACGGGTTTCGGGGCGTGATCCAGGATACCGCCTCCACCTCCTCACTGGTGGCGCTGGCTGCGGCGCGACACCGGGCCTATCCCGGGGTGCGTGACGAAGGGCTCTTCCATGGGCCACCGGGTCGGATCTACGCCTCGGCGGAAGCCCACTCCTCCATCGAGAAGGCGGTGGTGACGCTGGGCATGGGCCGGAGGGGGCTGCGTAAGATCTCCACCGACTCGGCCTTTCGGATGGATCCCGACGCCCTGGATCGAGCCATCCGGGAGGACCTGGCAGCAGGTCTTCGACCCGTCGCGGTGGTTGCCACCCTGGGGACCACCTCGACGACCTCGTCGGATCCGTTGGACGCCATTGTCCGGATCGCTGCCGAGCATGGGCTCTGGCTCCACGTGGACGCGGCCTATGCCGGAGCGGCGGCCATGGTCCCGGAGCTTCGCGCCCCCTTCGTGGGCTGGGAGGAGGCCGACTCGGTGGTTTTCAACCCCCACAAGTGGCTCTTCACTCCGGTGGACTGTTCTGTCCTGCTCATGCGCCGCCCCGAGGTGGTGCGGGACGCCTTCTCGTTGGTTCCGGAGTACCTGAAGAGCTCTCCGGGGGAGGAGGCCACGAATCTCATGGACTACGGGGTGGCTCTGGGACGTCGATTCCGGGCCCTGAAGCTCTGGTTTGTGCTTCGCTGGTTCGGGGCCCAGGGGATCCGGGATCGGATCCGAGCGCACGTTGAACTGGCCCGCGGGTTTGCCCGGCAGGTGGATGCGGCCCCGGACTGGCAGCGGGGGGCGCCCGTCCCGTTCTCCACGGTGGTTTTCCGCTTCCGACCACCAGAGACGGACGAGTCCACGTGTGACCGGCTGAACCTGGCCGTCATGGAACGAGTGAACCGCACCGGCGAGGCATTCCTGTCGCACACCGCGCTGGACGGCCGGACCTGGCTGCGCCTGTCGGTGGGGAACCTGCGGACCCGGAGGTCCCACGTGGACCGGGCCTGGACGCTGCTCCGGGAAGCGGCCCGGCAGGAGCACGCCTGACCCCCCTTCGCGGCGGGCCTTGTCCTGCTTCAAAACCGTTCTACAGCTCCTTCACCTCCCGGGCCAGATCCGAGATGGCCTCCCGGGCGTCGCTGAAGAACATGAGGGTGCGATCCAGATAGAAGAGGGGGTTGTCGATCCCTGCAAAGCCCGGGCTCAGGCTGCGCTTGATGACCACCACGTTCGCCGCCCGGTCCACGTCCACGATGGGCATTCCGGCAATGGCGCTGTCGGGCTTGCGGGCCTCGGGGTTCACCACGTCGTTGGCGCCCACCACCACCGCGACGTCGGTCCGCTCCATGGCCCCGTTGGCGTCGTCCAGGTCCAGCAGCAGTTCGTAGGACACGTCCGCTTCGGCCAGAAGGACGTTCATGTGGCCTGGCATGCGGCCGGCCACCGGGTGGATGGCGAAAACCACCTCCACGCCCCGGCTCCTGAGGAGCCCGGTGAGCTTCTTCACCTCGTGCTGGGCCTGGGCCACGGCGAGCCCGTAGCCCGGGACGATGACCACCCTGGAGGCGTAGCCCAGGAGCATGGCCACCTCCTCGGCTCCGGTCCTTCGCACGACCCGCTCTCCGTCGTCCCCGGCGGCGACGGTGCCTCCTCCTCCGAAGGCTCCGAACGCCACGTTGGCCAGCGAGCGGTTCATGGCGCGGCACATGAGCTGGGTCAGAATGAGCCCTGCAGCACCCACCAGTGCCCCGGCAAGAATGAGAAGGGGGTTGCCCAGGACGAAGCCGGCGGCGGACGCGGCCAACCCGGAATACGAGTTCAGGAGCGAGACCACCACCGGCATGTCGGCCCCGCCGATGGGGATCACCAGCAGGATGCCCAGGAGGAAGGCCAGCCCCCCCATGGCCAGGAGCATCTCCGGGCCCACCTCACCCAGGATCATCATGACCGCGCCGGCCAGGAGGGCCAGGAAGATCAGTCCGCTCACCAGCTTCTGCAGGGGGAAGGTGACGGGACGCTGGGTCAGCAGGTCCTGGAGCTTGCCGAAGGCCACCGCCGAGCCGGAAAAGGTGACGGTCCCCACCAGGATTCCGACGGCTGCCGCTCCCGCCTCCGCCGCGCCCGGGTTGGCGCCCCCCTCCCTCAGGAGCTCGGCCGCGGCCACCAGCGCCGAGGCACCGCCGCCGAAGCCGTTGAAGACGGCCACCAGCTGGGGCATGGCCGTCATCCTCACCAGGCGGGCCAGGAGGGCCCCGATGACGGTACCGGCCACCAGTCCGGCGGCCAGCGTCCCATAGCTGATGATCTGCTGATCCAGGAGAGTGGCCACCACCGCCAGGAGCATGGCGCCGGCGGCCATGGCGTTCCCCTGGGGCGCGGTGACCGGCGAGCTCAGCCGCTTGAGTCCGAGGACGAAGAGGAAGCCGGAGACGACGTAGGCGAACTCCACAACGAAGGGTGGCACGGTGGTGCTCCCGGGGGTGAGGGGGTCAGTCCTGCTTCCGGAACATGCTGAGCATTCGGTGGGTCACGAGGAAGCCGCCCACAACGTTGATCGTGGCGAAGACCACGGCGGCCGTTCCCAGGATCACTGTCAAGCGACCGCCGCCTTCGCCTACCACGAGCAGCGCTCCCACCAGCGTGATGCCCGAGATGGCGTTGGCCCCCGACATGAGTGGTGTGTGCAGAGTCGGGGGCACCTTTCGGATGAGTTCGAAGCCCACCATCATCGAGAGGACGAAGACATACAGTCCCAGGATCCAGACGCCCATTCGCTCTACTCCTCCTTGCCGTTGTCCCTGTCGCCTCGGGAGCGGGTCTTTCCGCTCCGGGCCACCAGGGTCGAGTCCACGATGTCGTCGTCCAGCGGGAGGTGCAGCTCGCCGTCCTGGGTGAGGTGTGTCAGGAGGGCGGTGACGTTGCGGCCGAACATCTCGCTGGCATGCTGCGCCAGCTCCGAAGCCAGGTGGATCGGTGCGGCGATGGTCACGCCGTGGTGCGAGCCGGTGCGGCCCGGCTCGGACAGCTGGCAGTTCCCTCCGGTCTCGGCAGCCAGGTCCACCACCACCGATCCGGGACTCATCTCTTCCACCATCCGGGTGGTGACCAGGATGGGGGCGGACCGGCCCGGGATCTGGGCGGTGGTGATGACCGCGTCGGCCTTGGGGACATGCTCCCCCAGGAGCTGGAGCTGCCGTTCCTCCTCGGTCCCGCTGAGTTCCCGGGCGTATCCGCCCTCGGCCTCGGCCTCCCCCGGCAGTTCGGCCTCGAGGAAGGTGGCGCCCAGGCTTCGAACCTGCTCCGCTGCCGCCGCTCGGATGTCATAGCCCTGCACCCGGGCCCCCAGGCGTCGGGCGGTGGCGATGGCCTGCAGACCGGCCACCCCGGCACCCAGCACCAGAAAGCGGGCCGGCCTGATGGTGCCGGCGGCCGTGGTGAGCATCGGAAGAAATCGAGGGAGGTGACGGGCGGCCAGGAGTGTAGCTCGGTAGCCGGCTACCGTGGCCTGCGAGGAGAGGGCGTCCATGCGTTGGGCCCGGGTGGTGCGGGGCATCCGCTCCAGGGCGAGCCCGTCGATCTCCCGGCGAGCCAACTCCTCTGGGAGATCGTGGTCCGAGGGCGAGAGAAAGGAGACGAGAAGGGCTCCGGCAGGGAGGTCGTCCAGCGTCTCGGGGCGGGGTGGCCGCACCCCGAGCACCACGCGGGATTCCGAGAGGAGTCGCTCGCGGCTCGCTTCCACCCGGGCTCCGGCCCGCCGATAATCCTCGTCGGACCAGCCGGCTCCTTCGCCCGCCCCGGACTCGGCCGCCACGCTCAGCCCTGCTTCTTTCAGGGAGCGGAGATTGGCCGGGGCCAGGGCGACCCGCCGTTCACCCTGCTCCGATTCCCGGAGCACCGTGATCTCCATTGTACCTCCTGCCGGTAGTCCCGACATCGACGGTGCGCCCGCGAACCGGGTGCCCCGGTATCGGGAGGGGAGTGCCCTACGTCGTTGCAGCCTCCAGCCCACCCGTCCCTCCGAGAGTGACGTTCGCGGCGTTGCTTCGCAAGGGCGCGGTGGGTGAGTTGGATCGACGAACCTTCATGGCCGCGTGGTCTACCGTGGGGGTGACGGGGGGGGGAGGGCTCCTTTGGCCGGCGCCCGGTCAGGGCCCGTCCAGCAGCCGGTCCACCGCCTCGGCGAAGGTGCTGGTGGTGGGGGTGGGCCGGAGCGGCTCGGCCCGGTCGTGGTGCCACCCCTCTCCGGCGTTGACCCAGATGGCTCGGGATCCCGCGGCCAGGGCCGGGTTCACGTCGGACCGGACGCTGTTGCCCACCATCCAGACGTCGGGTCCGGGTCGGGCACCCATGTCACTGGCGACCCGCCGGAAGGCAGCCGTCGTCTTCTCTGGGGTCACCCTGACCCGGGTCAGGGGCACGATCTCAAGGACACCTACGCTGGCCATGCACTGGAGCTGGTATTCGGGAAACCCCGACTGGGTATAGATGCCGATGGGAACCTCCCCGGCCAGGCGTTCCAGGGCCTCGAGGGCTCCGGGGAGGGGAGGCGACGGCTGCTCGACCCCCCGGGCCAGCTCCTCGGCCCGGCGGGCAACGGCCAGGTCTGGTGCGCGTTCAGCGAACACGCAGAGGCGCACGTACGTATCTCGGAAGGAGGGGCCCAATCGGAAGGGGCCGAAGCCCAGGAGGCCCAGCAGCTCGGAGTCCACCACCTCGTGGTGCACACGCTCGATCTCCTGCCGGTGGAACCCCTGCTCCTCCAGAAAGCGAAAGAGACGGCTCCGTCGCTTCGAGAAGCGGGGTCCCGTGTCCACGAGGGTGTCATCGAAGTCCACCAGTACCAGGTCCAAGGCCGGGCTCCGGGTTGCAGCGTGTATCGTCGTCGAGGCGTTCAAATGTAGCACTCTTGGAAGACCGTTGAAGAAGTACAAGACCAGCCGCGTAGGGGTGCTGCCCCTCTGGGTCGGCAGTCTGGTCGGGAAGGGAGGTTGCGGCCTTTTAACGTCGAGGGGCGTCAGCGTGTCTTAATTGGATGAGGCGGTCGGTCCAGGCGATGGGGGCGAGCTGTGCCGTCATCCTGGGGCCGGCCTCTTCGTCGTTCGACCCATGTCCAACATACGGAGTGATTTGTGCTGACCATTCAGGTTGCGAGGCCGTTCGCCAAGTCGGTAGCAGGGGTCCTTCTGTTGCTTCTGCTGGGAGCTGCGCCCCTGGTCGTAGCTGCCCAGGACGCTCGTTCCTACGGCTCGGGTGCGGCCGCCGATATCGATATCAGTTCGCTGAACGCAGTCTCCCTGGACGAGGCGATCCGCCTGGCCCACGAGTACAACCCGAACTACCGGGTGCAGGAATCACAGCGAGAGGCATCTCACCTCAGGACCAGGGAGGCATGGGGGGACATCCTCCCTTCGGCCAGCGCCTCCCAATCGTTCGGGTATACCGCGTCCGGTGACCGGCTCTTCGAGTCGGTGGTGGTGGCCACGGAGCCCGCGATCTACTCCTCCAGCTACAACATCGGGTTCTCAACCAGCCTGAGTGGAGCCACCCTTCTCCGGCCCTCTGTGGTTCGCGATCAGAACGCGGCCACCGAGGCCCAGATCGACGGGGCGTCCGCCGGCCTCGTGGACGATGTGACTCAGGCCTACCTCGCGGTGCTGGAGGCGGAGGAGCAGGTTCGTCAGGCTGAGAGTGAGCTGGAGCGCACCCGGTCGTACGTGAGGCAGGCCGAGGCCCAGGTGGAGGTGGGGGCGGGCACTCCGTTGGACATTCGCCGTGCCGAGCTTCAGGAGGGCCAGGCCGAGGTCCAGCTCCTCCAGGCCGAGAACACGGCACACACGAGCCGCTTGTCGATGGGGCGGATCGTCGGGGTGGCGATTCGTCCCGAGACGGAGCTCACCACCGACTTCGAGCTCTTCGAGCCCCGACTGGACTCCGATGATCTCCTGGCCATGGCCCTGGAGAGAAATCCGATCCTGCGAGCGTCCCGGAGTCAGGCGTCGGCGGCACAGACCCAGACGCGCATGACCCGCTCGCAGTACTTCCCCTCGCTCTCGCTTTCGGCGAACTGGCGGGGATCGGTCACGGAGGCAGCCGACGTGGGTCCGCTCATCGACAATCGTCTGGGTCAGCTCGAGGGGCAGTACGAGTCGTGTGTCGAGGACAACCGACTCCGGGCTCTCCTGGGCGATCCGCCCCGGGACTGCAGCCAGTTC
>SKVI01000346.1 GCA_007129525.1 Gemmatimonadota bacterium
CGCCAATCTGCTACGTCCGGATGCACGCGCCGTCACCTTCTCCCGAATCCCCTCCGGCCCATGGTATCGCAGACCACCGAATATGCCCTCCGTGCCCTGGTGCACCTGGCCGGTGCAGGGGCCGAGAGTCCACCGGACGGTCAGTCTTCGGGCCGGCGATCGGGTACCGACTCCTCGGTGACGCTGCAGGCCGAGGAGATTGCGGAGGCGCTGGACGTGCCGCGCAACTATCTCTCCAAGATTCTGCATACGCTTTCCCGGGAAGGGATCCTGAACTCGACCCGGGGGCCCCGGGGCGGCTTTCGGCTGGCTGTCCCCGCCGCCGAACTGCCCCTGAGCCGGATCGTGCGGGTGTTCGAGCCGCATCTGCTGGCCGACGAGCAACGGTGTCTCCTGGGCCAGACCGTGTGCTCGGACGACGACCCTTGCCCCGCCCATGAGCACTGGAAAGGGGTCTCCCGGGCCGTGCGCGCATTCTTTGCCACCACCACGCTGGACGACCTGGTGGAGGGTCGGGCGCAGACTGCCACATTCGGCCATGGCAACTCCCCGGCGGACGGGTGATGTTGCGGATGTGAGGGAGGGCCTCCCGGCCTTCCACCAGTTCGGCTGAGGGCGCAACCTCGACGGACCCGAGAGCTCCCCGTATGTTGGGGGACCTGCGCCGACCGAACCGGATCCGGCGAGCCTTCAGGTCTGGAGACAATGCCTTGACGCCGCCCAGAAACGCACCCTGTCCCTGCGGCTCCGGGATGACGTACGGCCGTTGCTGTGGCGCGATGCACGGGGGCGGGGGTCCGGGCTCTGGCCACGGACCCGATTCTGCCGGGCCTTTCTACGAATCCGCCAGCCAGCTGACGAAGCTCCGCGAATCGGCCCGGCGGGACCGGACGTGGGAGGTGACGGCCGTTCCTCTTCCCGCCGCCCTGAACGATGACCCCGACGCCCGGCCTGTGGTGCTCATGGCGGCCACCCGCGACGTGGTTCTTGCGGTGGACGTAGTGGATCGGCTCTCCGGTGAGCCGGAAGCGGTGGCCGAGGCGCTCCTGGGGATTCTTCGCCGGGCGATGGAGCAGGGACGGACCCGGCCCAGGAGGGTGACGTCGCACCACCCGGAGGTGGCCAGGGCGCTGGCCGCACTCCTGGCGGATTCCGGGCCGGAAGTATGCTCCATCGAGACGAGGGACCGCACCTATGGACCGGCCCGGGGGCTCATTGCCGACATGATGGGAGGCGACCTCTGGCCCCCCATGTCGACACCAGCCACCTGGGGGGCGTGGGACCTCCGGGACGAAGCGTTGCGGGAGTTGTTCAGTGCGGCGGCGGCCTTTTACCGGGACCGTCCCTGGCGGAGCATTCCCGACGGCGCCGCTCTGGACGTGCGCTTCCCGGATGGGGCGGCGTGGGGCGGATCGGTCATGGGCAACGCCGGCGAGGTCTTCGGACTGAGCCTGTACCAGGATCCTGCCGAACTCCTGGAGGTCTACGACTACCTGGATCCGGCCGAGGCCTTCGACCGGATGAAGGGACGGGTGGTGAGCCTCATGTTCGAAGCTGCCGACGAGCTTCCCCGACCCATGCGCCGGGAACTGGGACGAAAGGGGTGGGAGGTGGCCGATCCGACGGCTTATCCGGTGCTGAATGCCATCAACACCCCGGGGGGTGGTGTGAGCCTGGCCGATCTGGAGCGGCTCACCGAGGCATTGAGAGCGATTCCCCGGTGGATCGAGGGAACCGAGCCCCCTGATGGTGGCGCCGAGGTGACCCGGCTTGGTGGACCGGATGCCGCCTTCTTCCATCCCACTCTCCGTCCGGCGGGCCCCCGCGGGTCGGGAGCTCGACCCGGCGACTTCCTGGCTCTCCCGGAAGAGCACTCCGATTCGGACGCGGATCAAGGCGGGCCCGGGTTGGGAGAGCCGGATACGTACGGGCCCATCCCAGGGGATCCCTCCGACGCCCTGGTGGCGGCCGCAGCCCACGCCAGGCTCCTGGTACAGGATTTCGCGGCTGAGCTGGACCGGAGCGGGCTCGGCCACGAGACGGTGCGGAGCCACGCCCTCAATGTGTCGGCGCTTCTGAGGTTTCTTCTGGAGGTGCGGGGCATTCCGGTGGGTGGGATCAGTGAAGGCGACCTGCGGGAGTTTCTCCACGACTGGCACCCGAGGCACTTTGACGACGGACTGACCGTCGCACGGCGCATGCCCGTTTCGCTGAAACGCTTCTTCCGATACCTGGAACGGGAGGAGGACCTCCAGCTGCCCTGGGCCGGGCCGATTCTGGAGGACCGGGGCTACATACGCCTGCGCATGGACTCGTGCCCGGGCTCGGACCCTGATGACCCCCGGGTGTCGGAGTGGCGCCTGGAGGTGATGGATGAGCTGGAGCGCCGTCTCCTGCGTCCCGATCTGGGGGGGTACGATGAGCTTTCGGTCGAGGGAGGCGTTTCGCGACGGATCAACCTGACGCGACAACTGGAGCGGAGCTGGGTCGTCTGGCGCGACGAGCTGATCGAAGAGGGCGTGGATGACCCGCTGGAGCTGGTGGCGGATCTTGTCCAACGGCAGTCGGCGTGGGAGCTATCGGTCGGAATTGAAACCCCGGCAGCCAGCGTCCCGTAGGGTGGATCGAGATGGCCCGACCGACGCCCCGGTAGCCTGCCTGAAGACGAGCAGGGCGCCGGTCGTACTTCAACCCGCTGGTGAGGAGGTTCCCATGCCCCAGTCTGCAATGAGACCCGGCACATGTGCCAGGACCCTGCTGATTTCCCTGCTCACGGTCCCGGTTCTCCTGGGCGCTGACCCGGCAGGCGCCCATGCCCAGGTCACCGCCGGAGGAGAGGGGCTCGAGACCCGTAACGAGCCCATCCAGGTGCAGCCCTCCGCTGTGGTGGACGGCCCCATCCGAACCCGGAACGGACGAATCTCCATTGGAGCCCGGGGAGATGTGGGTGCAATTGCCACGAGAAATGGGCGAATCGAGGTGGCCGAGTTCGGGATCGTACGTGGCCCGGTGGAGAGCCGGAACGGTCAGGTGGGGTTGGATGAGGCCGTCGAAGTTCACGGTGGGGTCTCTACCCGCAACGGTGCCATTGATCTGGGTCCGGCCGTTCGGGTGTCCGGGCCGGTGGAGAGCCGGAACGGGCGGATCCGTCTGGGCGATGACGGGTGGATCGGCGGGGACGTGGGTACGCGCAACGGTGCCGTCGACCTGGCTCGCGGATCGACGGTGGAGGGGCGGGTGGAGACCAGGAACGGAAGCGTCCGCCTGGACCATGCCCGGGTCGCACGTCACATCGACGTCATGAACGGCGACGTGCATCTCGACGGGGCGAGCCGGGTGGAGGGCGACCTCATCGTTCTGATGCCCGAGGAGCGGGGCGGGTGGTCGTGGCTCCCCTTCCTGGGGTCCACTGCGCGTGAGCCGGTGATCCGGATCGAGGCCGGAGCCCACGTGGGAGGTCGCCTCATTGTAGACGAGAGGGCCCGGCTCGAGATCGCAAACGGGGCCGACGTGCCCGAGCCTGAGTTCTATGCGAGCCGGGAGGCCTGGGAGCGGAGGTAGCTTCTTCAACAGACTTCTAATACGCCCGAGGCGCCTCCTGGTGCCGGGCTCCGTCCACGTCCTTGTCGCGCTTGGTGATCAAGAGACTGCCGGGGAAGACAATGAGGTGGAGAAGCCCTCCCAGGGCCGTTCCCAGGGTGCCGGCAATGAAGAACTCGTTTCGGGTCTCCAGGAAGAGGTAGCTGAGGAGCGATGACAGGCCCGCGAAGGTGAGAAAGAGAACCAGGAATCCCACCACCCGGGCCGCGGAGAGGAAGGACATGCCCCAGAGGACGGCGAAGCCCAGGACCGTTCCCGCCACCACTCCCCAGACATCCACGGTCACTCCGCCCTCGACTCCCGGTGCGGGAGGACGAAAGGCCGGGAGCTCGTGGACGAAGAATAGAAAGAAGAGGATGAGGCCGGCCCACCATCCAGCCCGGCCTGCAGTGAGCTGTTCCTCGTCCCGGGCGCGATTCACCATGGACCAGGCCACCAGCACCAGACCCGCAAGGATGAGGGGGATGGCCACCCACTGCAGCCCAACGGTGAGGGTCTCAAGGGCCACCTCGAAGATCTGGTCCCAGGTCATGCATCCTCCGGGATCGACGTCAGGATTCGGGTGAAGGGAGGTTACGGGTGCCCCGCGAGGCTCACAAGGGTCGACGACACATCGGCTGCGCTTCCACGGTCCGCTTTCGCCATCCTCGGGGCCTTACCCGGCGCGCATCATTCCTGTTCGAGCGATGTGGAACGGACCGAGCTCCCGGAGGAGTCCCATGACTGAATGCGAAGGCCCCTCTCAACAATTGCCCCCCAGGCCGGCTTCCTCTCCCCGACGAGTGTCCTTCGTCGAGGCGCTGCGGCGGGAGAAGGAGCGTCAGCGCGTGCGGGCGCTGTCGGCGGATGCGTCGGGCAGAGGCAGGTCGGATCCGGGCGGGAGTTCCGGAGAGGCTCCAGGGTCGATGAGGGAGGAGGCCAGGAGGGTGATCGAGGACCGGAAGGGGCCGATACCCGGCAGCGAGGCCGAGCGAAAAGCCCTGGCCCTGGAGGTGATCGTGGAGCTGGAGACGGAACTCGCTCGCATCCAGAGTGCCATCGTGCGGCTGGAGGAGGAGATGGTGGGAGGAGGGAGCCGAGGGGGGGGAGCCTCCTGAACGCTATTCCCGGCGATAGATGGCCACGTACTCCCGGAGTCCGCCCTTCAGGGTGAACGCCCGGTCCACCTCAAAGGGGGCCAGGAGGCGCTCCACCTCGGCGGGCAGGAGCGGTTCCCGAGCGGGACGGGGCGGTCCGACCGGCTGATACTGGAC
>SKVI01000111.1 GCA_007129525.1 Gemmatimonadota bacterium
AGCGCTGGAACGCGTGGACCGCTTCCTGGGAGGAGTCCTGGCGGCCCTCCCTGCCGATGTCCTTTTCCTGCTGGTGAGCGATCACGGGAATCTGGAAGACGTGCGAGGCGGCCATACCCGGAATCCCGCCCTGGGGCTGGCGGCGGAGCCCCTGGCCGAGCACTTTTCGGCCCGTCCCGACCTGACCCACATCACCCCCCTGGTGCTGAAGATCCTGGGAGCCTGAGCCCGGCAGTCTGATCGGGCTGATAGAGCCGTCCTCCTGAAGCATTCCCGTGTCCCGGCCCCCGGCGCATCATTGCGGTGTGACTCGACGGAGACGGATACTCGGCGCGCTCCTCCTGGATAGGGGCCACCTGCACCAGGCCGGACTTGAGGAGGCGCTGGCCCGCCAGCGAAGCACGGGCGAACGGCTGGGCGAGGCGCTCCTTCAGCTCGAGCTCGTGGAGGAGGAAGCGCTCTACGAAACCCTGGCCTTTCAGCTCGACCTCCCCTATCGCGCCCCGCCCCTGCGGCCCGCACCCGACGCTCTTCGCCGGGTGCGCCCCGCCTTCGCCCGCCGGCGCGGGGTCCTGCCCCTTGAGGCGGAGGACCGGGAGGTACAGGTGGCCCTCTCGGATCCCCTGGACCTTGAAACCCTGGACGACCTCCAGTTTCAGTGTGGGGGAAGGGTCCGCGTGGTGGTGGCCCCCCCGTCCGCCATTCGGGACACCCTGTCGCAGCTGGATGCCGCCCCGAAAGAACCTACCGATGCCACGCAGTCTCCGGTGCCCCGACTCGTGGATCGACTCATCCGGAAGGCGGCGGACCGGGGAGCCAGCGACCTGCACCTGGAGCCGGCGGGAACGGGCGTGCAGGTCCGGGAGCGGATCGACGGCATCCTTCGACCCGTCCCTGCCCCTCAGCGGGTCAGCGGCTCAGCCCTTCTCTCACGCATCAAGGTGCTGGGGGGCATGGACATCGCGGTGAAGCTCCGACCCCAGGACGGCGGCTTCACCTTCCAGCACCAGGGGCGCACCCTGGGGATCCGGGTCTCCACCCTCCCGGTGGAGCAGGGCGAGAAGGCGGTTCTCCGAATCCTGAACTCCGACGAGGCCCCGACGGGCCTGGAGGAGCTGGGCATGGTGGGCGATCCCCTGGGTCGGCTCCGCCGGATGTTGAAGGGCGGTGGGGGAGTGATCCTCAGCGCCGGGCCCACCGGAAGCGGAAAGAGCTCCACCCTCTCGGCGGCCATCAGCGAGCTGGACCGAGACGGACTCAACGTGGTGACGCTGGAGGACCCCGTGGAGTATCGCCTCCCTGGAGTCAGCCAGGTGCAGATGCACCCCCGAGCTGGACTCACCTTCCCCACCGCCCTTCGGGCGGTTCTCCGGCAGGATCCTGACGTGGTCATGGTAGGTGAGATCCGGGACCGAGAAACCGCCGAGATCGCCATGGCCGCCGCCGTCACGGGGCACCTGGTCCTCTCCACCATCCACACCATCGATGCGCCCTCGGGCATCACCCGGCTACTTCACATGGGCGTTCCGCCCTACCTGGTGGCCGGGGGTCTGGCGGGCATCGTGGCCCAGCGCCTGGTCCGGCGCACCTGCTCCGCCTGCGGCGGACGCCCCGGGGGGTGCGAGCGGTGCCCCGACGGCTACCTGGGCCGCACCGGGATCTTCCAGGTCCTCCTGGTCACCGAGGGGCTCCGGGAAGAGGTCGTCAGGGGCGGGAGCACTTCGGTACTTCGGCGCCGGGCCCGATTGGCGGGTATGGGTTCGATGGTGGACGACGCCCGGCGGAAGGTGGCCGAAGGGGTGACATCTCCCCATGAGGTGGCCCGGGTCCTCCGGGAGGAGCCCGGCGAGGCCCTCCCGTGCCGGCGGTGCGACCAGGCCGTGCCTCCCGAGGCGATGGGCTGCCCCCATTGCGGCCACCCCACCATTCGAAGCTGTCGTTGCGGCGAGCGGCTCCGCCCGGGGTGGCGCTTCTGTCCGGCCTGCCGACGGCCCGCTCCCCCGTCTCCCGACGATCCGCCCTGAGCCCTTCCGGACCGGTGAGAGGCTCCGTCAACCCTCTCCCAACTCAGCGCCCCGCCACTGCATCTCCCGCAGGAGCTGCGATACCGGATCGCCGGCTCCCCTCCAGAGATGGCGGTCAGACAGCCGGTTCAGCGCCATCCGGAGGCGGCCGAACGAGGCCGCCACCTCGCGCAGGAGGCCGTCGATCCCCAGTTTTGCGGCAAGGGGGGTGGCGGCGGCGGACCGGAACCCCGCCGAGCCCATCGACTCGTAGTAACGGTACGATGGGGCTCCCCTGCGCTGTCGGCGGCTTTCCACGAAGTCCGGAAACATGCCGGTGAGCCAGAGGGCGTAGTTGCCCATGTGGGCCGGCAGGAGGAAGGCGTCGCGGCCGTCGGTGGCTTCGCCCATCCGGGCCACGAGGTCCACCAGGTAGTGGAACTCCTCCCTGGCGTCGTCGGAAATCCGCCAGGCACGATTCTCGAATCCGAAGGCCAGGAGCAGGGACGCCAGGTAGTCGGCGGTGGGTCGGTCGTCCACCCCCCCTTCCAGCATGGCGTGCCTGACGAGAACATAGAAGATGAGCTGCGGCCTCAGGCTGACCCGGGGCTCCCCCAGGAGAGCCACCGCCGTCCGGGGATCGTCCAGGAGGGCGTCGATGCCCCCCTCGTCCAGTCGAGCCAGAGCCGAGTCCCGGAGCGCGGGGTCGGATCGGCCAAGGAGTTCAACCAGCGCCATGGCGTCGGATCGATCAAAGGAGGCCCGAATCCGGGGAAGGATCATGGTGTCTACCTCCGCTGGTGACATGACACGGGAAGACAAGAATGTGGATTCTATAGCTCCCTTCTACACGTCACGCAATCCGCGAGTTCGGGTGGGAGCCAGGCTCCGCGGCACTCAGGCCTTGGCTTCATGAGGCCCTCGAGGCTTCGTCGGAGGCTCTTCCGGGCCCTCTTCCTGGCGGCACTCATTCCGGCGGGGATCACCCTCGTGCTGGGCGTCCTCCTCCTGCGGGAGGTCATCGCAACCACCGGGAGTGCCGGGCCATGGATGGCGGTGGCGGACTCCGGGCGGGTGCTCCTGGAGATGGTTCAGGCCCGGGACCCGGATCCGGAGCTGGCCGAGGCCGCCGCCCGACACCGGGAGGTGCTCTCGGAGTCGGTGCGCCTCTCGCAGGTGTATGCCCTCCTGGGAGAGCGGGTCGTCCTGCTGATCCCGGCCACCGCCCTCCTCCTCCTGGGACTGGTGGCTATCGTGGCCGCGGTGGCCAGCCGACGCCTCGCCTCGTGGCTGGCGGCGCCGGCAGAGGAGCTGGCCGACTGGATCCGGCAGCTGGGAACGGGGAAGCCCCTTCCCGCGCACACCCCGGGAAGGGGCGGAGCGGTGGAGGAGTTCCAGGTGCTCCGAAGCGGACTCCGGGAGGCCGCCGTCAGGCTGGAGGAAGCCCGACACCGGGAGGTGGAACGGGCACGAGCCCGGAGCTGGGCGGAGATGGCCCGCCGGGTGGCCCACGAGATCAAGAACCCCCTCACGCCCATGCGCATGGCCGCCGAACGAATCAGCCGCTCTCCGGATCCGGCCTCGGCCGAGGCCGGCGAGATCCTCCTGGAGGAGATCGGCCGCCTGGATCGGCTGGCCCGCTCCTTTTCCCAGTTCGGCCGGCCCGTGGAGGGTCCCCCGGCGGCCGTGGACCTGGTGGAGCTGCTGGAAAGCCTCGTCCGCCGCCTCCAGGTGGACGGAACCCCCATAGAGCTGGACACCATCGACGACGCCGTGGTGGTGGAGGGTCACCTGGACGCCCTGGAGCGGGTGGTGCGAAACCTGGTGAGCAACGCGCTGGAGGCGCAGGCCCTCCCGGGAGGCGGCCGGGAGGGGTCGGGATCCGACCACTCGAGCGCCGGACATGCGGTGAGAGGAGAGGACCAGGTCGCAGCCAGCCCGTCGGGCGACGCTCCGGCCCCGGTCCGCATCCGCCTCCGATGCGACGATGAGGACGCCGTCATCACCGTGGACGACGACGGCCCCGGCATTCCGCCGGAGCTCCTGGACCGGATCTGGGAGCCCGACTTCACCACCCGGAGACGGGGCACCGGCCTCGGGCTTCCCCTGGTCCGACAGGCCGTTCGCACCCACGGCGGCGAGGTCACGGCCACGAACCGGCCGAAGGGGGGAGCCCGCTTCCAGATCCGGCTTCCCCTGGACCCCGCAGAAGCGGCCATCCCCCACGAAGCGGAGGAGGAGGCGCCATGAGAGTCCTGGTCGTGGACGACGAGGCGAACCTGCGACGGATGCTCCGCTCCCTTCTCCAGGAGGAGGGGTGGGCGGTGGACGAGGCCGGCACGGCGGAGGAGGGTCTCCTCCGGGTCGGAGAAACGCAGCCCGACGTGATCCTCCTGGACCTGGTGCTTCCCGGGGCCTCGGGGCTGGAGTCGCTGCCCCGCTTCCGGGATGAGGCGCCGGGCACCCCGGTGGTCATGATGAGCGGAGAAGCCACCCTCTCCGATGCGGTGCGGGCCACCCGAGAGGGGGCGTTCCACTTTCTGGAAAAGCCCCTCGGCTCGGAGGCCGTCCTGGCCACCCTCAGGGGGGCCCTGGAGGTGAGTCGAGCCCGGGACCTGTCCCGGGTGCTGCAGGAGGAGCTTGGGCCGGGAGCCGAGCTGGTGGGCCGGAGCGCTGCGATCCAGGCGGTAAAGGACACCATCCGGAAGGTGGCCCCCACCGATGCCCGGGTCCTGATCACCGGCGAGAGCGGAACGGGCAAGGAGCTGGCGGCCACGGCCATCCACGCCCTCTCTTCCCGGGAAGGTCGTCCCTTCGTTCGGGTGAACAGCGCCGCCATCCCCA
>SKVI01000140.1 GCA_007129525.1 Gemmatimonadota bacterium
CCGAGACCGGCACGCCGTCTACCAGCCGGTCTTCTCGCCCGACGGACAGACCATCGCCTTCGTGTCGGACCGGGGGCCCGAGACCGACTTCGACAACCTCACCTACTCCGAGATGCAGATCACGCTGTACGATCTGGAGGGTGGGGACATGGAGGTCCTGGAGCTCTTCGGGAACGCCAAGCACATCAATCCACAGTTCACCCCTGACGGCAACGGCCTTTACTTCATCTCCGACGCCGACGGCTTCAGCGACATCTTCCGACTGGAGCTGGATTCCAGGGAGATTCAGCAGGTGACCCACATCGCCACCGGTGTGAGCGGTATCACCGGCGACGCTCCCGCCATGAGCGTGGCTCGGGAGACGGGGACCGTGGTCTTCTCCGTCTTCGACGAGTTCGAGTATCACGTCTATAGCATGGACTCACAGCAGGTGGACGAGACCCGGCGCGTGGCCCAGGCACTGGATCCTGCCGGGCGGTTGGTACCGCCGGGCGAATTCGTCGTACCCTCGCGGGTGGCCACCTACCTGGCCGATCACCGAACGGCACTGGCCGAGCCAGGCAGCTACGGGGCCGATGACTCCCGGGAGTACGATTCGGGACTCAGCCTGGACTGGGTAGGGCAGCCTTCCGTGGGGGTCGGGACTGGTCCCTTCGGCACCTTCGTGGGAGGGTCTGCCGCCGCCTTCTTCTCGGACATGCTGGGCAACCGGCACCTGGGAGTCGCCGTGCAGGCGCAGGGTACGGTCAAGGACATCGGTGGTCAGGTCGTGTACCAGAACCTGGAGCGCAGGTGGAACTGGGGTGCGTCGGCCGCCCGCATCCCCTTCCTCATCCCCCGTACCTTCCCTGCCCGCCTGCCCGATGGGAGCATCCAGTACACGCAGCAGCTCTTCCGGATCTTCGACTCGTCGGCGCTGGCCCTGGCCAGCTATCCCCTGTCCAGCACCCGCCGCATCGACTTCACGGGCGGCGTGAACCGGATCAGCTTTGATCTGGAGGAGCAGATCATCATCTGTGATCCCTTCGGGCGCTGCCAACAGTCCCGGGCTCGGACCATCGAGGAGGGCGTGCCGGATCCGGTGAATCTCTTCCAGACCTCCATGGCGCTGGTGGGAGACAACTCCTTCTTCGGCTTCACTTCTCCCGTCCGGGGCTCCCGTTACCGGGCTCAGATCCAGAATACCGTCGGGAGCATCAACTTCCAGACGCTGATCCTGGACTACCGCCGGTACTTGAATCCCCACCGGAACCTCACGCTGGCGTTCCGGGGGATGCATCGGGGTCGCTACGGCTCCGAGGTAGGTGAGAGTATTCTCCAACCCTACTTCCTGGGCTGGGAGACGAACATCCGGGGGTACTCGCAGTTCTCCTTCGAGCCCAGCCGCGAATGCACACCCTCGCAGGATCTCGGTCCCTGCCCGCAGCTCCAGCGACTGGAGGGACACCGGATCGGGGTGGCCAACGCCGAAATCCGCGTGCCCTTCCTGGGCACCGACCAGCTCGGGGTTCTGGATGTGGGATTCCTCCCCACCGAGCTGGTGGCGTTCGCCGATGCCGGGATCGCCTGGGACGCCGACAACGAGCCGGACCTCACGTGGAGCACCACCTCCCTGGGCCGTATTCCGGTAGTCAGCACCGGGGTGGGTGCCCGGTTCAACCTCATGGGGATGATGATCTTCGAACTGTACTACGCGCGGCCGTGGCAGCGTCCCCAGAAGGGAAGCCACTGGGGGTTCCAGCTCGCGCCGGGCTGGTAGGTACCGGCGGGTTGGTGCCAGCGGGCAGCGCCCGGGTCCGCTACGGTGTCGGTTGCGGTCAGAAGATCCGCAGGCGAATGTACCGGGACGGATTCTCCCGAACGTCCTCGGCCAGGAGCAGGATTGCCTCCGCCGCCCGGTTCAGATTGTCGTAGAGTTCGTCGTCGGTGGAGAGCTGGCCCAGCGTCCCCTCCCCGACCTCCACGCGGTGAAGGATCTCCTCCAGTGAGCGGGTGGCCCGGGTGAGGTTGTCGCCGGCGTCCTCGAACCGGGCTCCGGCCTCCTGGAAGACGGTCAGAGTGGAATCGGTCCGGGCCAATGCTCGTTCCAGATCCCCCCGAGCCAACGCGTCATCCACCCGACCCGCCGCCGAGGAGAGTGAGGTGGACAGTTCCAGCAGCTCTCCCCGCTGCTCCTGGGCCACCGCGTTGGCCAGCGCCAGGAAGGCGTCCAGCTCCGACGCCGAGGACTGCAGGTGGTGTACGGTGGTGTCGGAGAGGAGTCGTCGGAGGCCCTCGGCGATGGCGACGGCATCATCCCCCAGCGCGTCGGCCAGCTCCATCAGCCCGTCCGCGGCCTCTCCGGGCAGTACGCCGCCGGCGGGCAGCGCTTCCTCCGCGTCGCCGGGAATGATCTCCACCGTTCGTCCTCCCAGGAGTCCGACGCCGGCCAGGCGCACCCTGGAGTCGGCCGGAATATCCCACTGACCGTCGATCTCCAGAACCACCGCCACGCCGGGCGGACGCATCTCGAAGCTACGGACACGACCGATGTTCACCCCCCGCATCTGAACCGGATCGCCGCTACGCACGCCGCCGGCGTCGGGCATCTCGGTGACCACCATGTAGCGGCCCCTGAAGGTGGCCGGATCGGTCAGGAGAAAGATGAGAATCAGGGTGGCCAGGGCGCCCACCAGGACGAAGATCCCGATACGCACCTCCCGGCCACCGGCCGCCGAGGGTGTCGCGTCTTCCAGTTCCTCCCGGGTGGGGCCGTTGGAGCCCCTGCCCCGGGGGCCGCCTCCTTCCTCACGCTCTTTATTCATTGCACCTCGATTTCATCGAGGGCCGCCATGGCGGCGGCCCGGTTGACGAAGGCCCGAACGATGGGGTTGTCGCTGGAGCGAAACGCGTCCGGCTCGCCCACGAACTGAAGGGTTCCCCCGTGCAGCATGGTCACCCGGTCGCACATCTCCAGTCCCCCCTGAATGTCATGGGTCACGATGACCGAGGTCACCCGGAGCTCGTCGGAGAGACGCATGATGAGGCGCTCCACGGCGGCGGTGTTCACCGGATCCAATCCGGTGGTGGGCTCGTCCCACAGGAGGATCCGGGGCCGCCCTACGATGGCGCGGGCAATCCCCACCCGCTTCCGCATTCCCCCGGATAGCTCCGCCGGCGTCTTGGTGAGTACCTCGCGGGGGTCCAGGTTCACCATTTCCAGGGCCTCCCAGATCCGGCGAGCGGTCTGGCGGCGGGTCATGTCCCTCAACTCGCCTTCTGCGAGTCCCATCTCCACGTTCTCGTACACGTCCAGGGAATCGAAAAGGGCCGAGTTCTGGAAGACATAGCCCACCTTGTACCGAATCCGCTGGAGCGCCTTTCGCCCGCCCCGGTACACCGACTCCCCATCCACCTCCACATCGCCCCGGTCCAGGTCGATGAGCCCGATGGTGGTCTTCAGCAGAACGCTCTTGCCCGTACCGGACGGCCCGAATACACCGAACATCTCGCCTTCGTTCACACCGAACTCCACCCCTGTGAGTATGGGGTGGTCGAAGGCCTTCCAGAGGTTGCGGTATCGGATGATCACTGGAGGAGGAGCGGGGGGAAGAGGGCGTCCAGAATCAGGACGGTTAGGGTCATGAACATGACCGAGGCCGTGGTGGTCCGTCCCACCCCGGCTGCACCGCCACGGGTCCGGAGCCCCATGTGGATCGAGATCACCGGGATCGCCAGACCGAAGGTCACCGCCTTTGTCAGCGAGTAGAACAGATCCCAGTTGTGCCAGAAGAGTCGGGCCCCGTACAGGAACGACTCGTAGCCCAGCCCCAGCGTCATCTGCGCTGCCACCATTCCCGCCAGCACGCCCACCAGGTTGGCGATTCCCACCAGGACCGGAACCACGATGACCCCAGCGATGATCCGGGGAGCCGCCAGGATCGCGATGGGATCGCGCCCCAGCGCGTGAAAGGCGTCGATCTGCTCCGAGACCTTCATGGTGCCCAGCTCGGCGGTGATCCGGGCGCCGACCCTTCCCACCAGCACGATGGCGGTGAGCACCGGGCCCAGCTCCAGCACCACCGACGCCACCACGATGCTCCCCAGAATGTAGAGGGGCACGGCGCCCTGGAACTGGTACCCCCCCTGCTGGCTGGTGACGATTCCGGCCAGAACCGCAGTCACCACCACGATGGGGATGCTCTGGACCCCCATGACGTAGATCTGCTGCAGAACCGAGCGTAGCGAAACCTGGAGGCGCGCCACCGACCTGGCGGAGGCCGTCAGGAGGAGGGCCATCTCGCCAGCGTGCTCCGCGGTGGTCCGGGCCGTTCGCCCCACCGCGGCCAGCGGTCGGCGAAAGACGCCTGAGTTGACGGAAGCGTTTGTTGAGAAGGCCACGTACGCGAAGAGTTGTCCAGGGACTGACGAACCCACCGCCCCTTGGATCGCACCATTCGGGAACAGGGGGAAGGCAACCGAGAAAGTCTCTACAATGCCGGGGCCGAACGCAAGCGGGAGCGCCCCCGTTCGCAGCGGGTCTTGCGGTCTTCTACCCGTCTCCGGACGCGGGATCGGCATCGCGGGACGAGTGACTGCCCGGGATGCCGGCACCCCCGGTGGAGGAAGCTCCCGTCCCCTCTAGGGCAACCTGCGAGGCGGGCGGCACGGCCTGCAGGTCGATGTAGAAGAGTGAGCCTTCCCCCAACCGGCTTTCCACCCGGAGGTCGAAGCCCATGAGTTCACAGAGCGAACGCGAGATGGCGAGCCCGAGTCCGGTGCCTCCGAACGACCGGGTCTGGGAGCTGTCGGCCTGTTCGAAGGGCTGGAAGACGTCGTCCAGGCGCTCTGCGGGGATCCCGATGC
>SKVI01000047.1 GCA_007129525.1 Gemmatimonadota bacterium
AACTCCCGGGCCAGCGCCCGAAACTCCAATTGCTCAGCGGTGGGAATCAAGGCATCAGTCCTGGTAGCTGTGGAACCCGCGACCGCTCTTGCGGCCGAGCCATCCGGCCGCCACGTACTTCCGCAGGAGCGGACACGGCCGGTAGCGGTCGTCACCCAGCTCCCGATGCAGCACTTCCAGAATGTTCAGGCAGGTATCCAGACCGATGAGGTCGGCGAGGGCCAGGGGGCCCATGGGATGGTTCATTCCCAGCTTCATGACCGTGTCGATGGCCTCCACCTCGGCCACCCCCTCCATGAGGGCGAAGACGGCCTCGTTGATCATGGGCATCAGGACCCGATTCGAGACGAATCCGGGATAGTCGTTCACCTCCACCGGCGTCTTGCCCAGCGCACGGGAGAGCTGCATCACCGTCTGGGTGGTGGCGTCGTCGGTGGCCAGCCCCCGGATGACCTCTACCAGCTTCATGACCGGAACCGGATTCATGAAGTGCATCCCGATGACCTTCTCGGGTCGGGAGGTCCGGGCCGCGATCTCGGTAATGGAGATGGAGGAGGTGTTTGAAGCCAGGATCACCTCCGGGGCCGCTTCCCGGTCCAGGGTGCCGAAGAGGTCGTATTTCAACTCGGCCCGCTCCGGGATGGCCTCCACCGCGAGCTGAACTCCCTGGACGGCCTCAGCCGGATCGGTGAAGGTGCGGATCCGTCCCACCGCTTCCTCCTTCTCCTGGGCGGTCATCCGCTCCTTCTTGACCTGCCGCTCCATGTTCCGGTCAATGGTGGCCAGCCCCTTCTCCAACGCCTCGGACGAGATGTCCACCATGTGCACTCCGAGCCCGCTCTGGGCGCACACGTGGGCGATCCCGTTGCCCATGGTACCGCCGCCGATCACCGCCACCGAATCTATCGTCATACGAGACCTCCAGGTGTTTGAAGCATGGGTCCGGACCCCGGTTTCACGCGCGCTCCACCGAGAGCGCCACCGCGTTGCCCCCGCCCAGGCAGAGGGTGGCCAGGCCGGTGGTGGCGTCCCGGTCTTCCATGGCGTGGAGCAGGGTCACCAGGATCCGGGCGCCGGAGCACCCGATGGGATGGCCCAGGGCCACCGCGCCGCCGTTCACGTTGACCCGCTCCGGATCCATCTCCAGCTCCTTCAGGTCGGCCAGGGCCTGCACGGCGAAGGCCTCGTTCACCTCGATGAGATCGTAGTCGTCCATGGAGGCGCCGGTGCGCTCCATGAGGGTCCGGACCGCCGTGATCGGGGCAAAGAAGAGGTCCTCGGGCTCGGTACCGCCGGCAGCGTAGCCGTTGATGCGGGCCTGCACCTCCAACCCGTGCGTGCGGGCGAACTCCAGGGAGGTGACTACCAGGGCCGCGGATCCGTCATTCAGGCCGGGGGCGTTGCCGGCGGTGACCACCAGCTCCTCGATCCCTTCCGGGGCGTCACGGGGGAAGGCGGGCCGGAGCTTGGCCAGGGCCTCCCGGGAGGTGTCCCGGCGGGGGCCTTCGTCGGTATCCACCACCGTGGTGCCCTTCCGACCCTGGATCTCCACCGGAACGATTTCCCGCTGGAAACGGCCGCCGTCGATGGCGGCCACCGCCCTCTGGTGGGAACGCAGGGCGAAGGCGTCGGCCTCCTCCCGGCTGATTCCGGCCTTCTGCGCGGTGTACTCGGCGTGTCCGCCCATGTGACACTGACCGAAGGAGCACCAGAGCCCATCGAGGATGAGCCCGTCCTGAAGCTTCTGATCGCCGAACTTGACGCCGTTGCGAAGGCCCTGGGCGTAGAAGGGGACGTTGGACATGGACTCGAATCCGCCGGCCACGATGGCCCGGGCGTCGCCGGCGCGGATGGCCTGGGCGGCGAGCATCACCGCCTTCAGCCCCGAGCCGCAGACCTTGTTGACGGTGACGGCCGGAATGGTGGCCGGGAGATCGGCCTGAATGGCCGCCTGGCGGGCCGGGGCCTGGCCGGCGCCGGCCTGCACCACGTTGCCAAGGATCACTTCGTCGATCTCACCTGCATCCACCCCGGACCGCTCCATGGCGGCCCGGACCGACACGGCGCCCAACTCCGGGGCGCTCAAGGGACTGAGTCCGCCGAGGAATCGGCCGATAGGCGTGCGGGCGCCGCTCACGATGACTGGAGTGCGTGCGTCGTCGCTCATATGTCTTCAGGACCTCTGGCTAGATGTATGGGTCGGTCCGCGACGTGACGACGCCCCGAAGGGGGCCGGCGCCCGATTCCGAAAATGCCTTCGGGTCGAACCGCGGACCTGCTCTGGAGTCGACCAGGATCTCTCGGGAGATCCGGATCGCCTCGCTGTGTTGGTGGGATCGGAACCGGCCGGCGGTCTCCGAGCCGGGTAAAGATAGAAAAAAAGCGCGCTCAGGTCACCCTGCGGGCCTCTTCGTCCAGTCGGCCCCACGGGACCCACGGATCATGCTCGAAGATAAGGAGCCAGCTCTCGTTCCGAGCCCTCGCCCAGAGCGTACGCTTCGACTCCAGCGTCACCAGGGGCTCCAGGTCGTATCCCATGATCCACGGGAGGGGCACGTGGGCGGTGGTGGGACACACATCGGCCAGGTAACAAGCCGTCTCGCCGTCGGACTCCAGCAGGACGGATTGATGGTGCGGGGTGTGTCCCGGCGTGGGGATGAGTCGGACGCCCCGTGTGAGCTCTGTCTCGCCGTCCACCAGGTCCCAGAGGTCAGCGTCGGTGACGGCCTGGAAGTTTCGCGGCAGGTAGCTGGCCTGGATCCGCTCGTTGCGGCGGCCGGCGAACTCCAGCTCCGTGCCCTGGACCACGTACCGGGCCTCCGGGAAGGCCGGCACGATCTCACCGTCGTCCCTGAGTCGTGTGGCCCCACCGGCGTGGTCGAAATGCAGGTGGGTAAGGACCACCAGGTCGATCTGGTCCGGCTCGAACCCCGCCGCCCGAATGCCATCTTCCAGGCGCGTGGGTGTTCCGGGATTCTGGATCCCGTAGATGTCCCGGAACTTCTCCTCTTCTTTGTTGCCCACTCCCGTGTCCACCAGGATCAGCGCCTCGGGTGCTTCCACCAGGAGGCACCTGAGGGCCAGGGGAATCCGGTGCCGCTCATCGGGCCTGATGCGCTTCTCCCATAGGGGCCGGGGCACCACCCCGAACATGGCGCCCCCGTCCAGACGCTGCAGACCTGCTTCCAGGGCGTGCACGGTGATCCCCCCCACGTCCCTGGAACGCACCAGAGGCAGATCGTGCAGCTCGGGGATGGTGAAGGGGAACTTCGGGATCGAGTCGGCTGGATCGGACATCTTCGGCGTGGCTGGAGGGTCGGGACGAACGGACCACCTTACCCAAGGTGACATCTCCGCCGGCCTGGAGGAAAGGGCGTCGCCACACCAGCGGGCTCCGGTCCGAACGATGGAGCGCCGGCTCAGGACATGACCTTCCGCAGCCCGTGCAGGTCGCCGATTCCCCGGGCCTCGGCCAGATCCAGCAGTCGGAGCAGAAGGCGGGCCGTGGCCAGGGCGTCGCCGTGGGCCCGGTGGCGCCGGTGGACCGGGATCCGGAAGTGGCTGGTGAGGGCGTCCAGGTTGTAGCGACGGAGCCGGGGAACCAGAAGCCGGCCCAGACGCACGGTACAGAGTTGCTCCACCAGGGGCACCTCACCGGTGGCCGTCAGGAGTTCCCCCCGGATGAACCCCCAGTCGAAGGAGGCGTTGTGTGCCACGAAGATCCGTCCCTCGAGGACGCTCTGCACCTTCGGGGCCACCCCCTCGAAGGGAGGGGCCGAAGCCACCATCCGGTCGGTGATGCCCGTGAGTCCCTGGATATGGGGCGGGATGGGCCGTCCCGGATTCACCAGGGTCTCCAGGCTGTCTTCCACGTGTCCCCGGGATACCGTCACCACGGCCACTTCGGTGACGCGGTGTCCCCGGCTCCAGGCTCCTCCGGTGGTCTCGACGTCCACCACGGCGAACGGAAGGTGTCGGAGGGCGGGGCCGGGCTCCGGTTCCGATGGGTCGAGCCGCCAGCGCCCGCTGGGATCCACCAGAAAACGCGGGTCGGACCCAAGCAGGGTGAACACCGCCCGGGACGCCGCCTCCGGAGCCCCGCGCAACCCCAGCACGACCTCCGCCACCTCCAGGGTGTGGGCCGGCCCGGTGGCCAGGAGCGCCGCCGCTCGCTGAACCAGCCCCGGAGGGGCCGTCCCTCCCGCGTCCACCATCAGTCGCTCTCCGGGGGAGTGAACCGGGAGGCCCCGTGCAGAGCAAAGGAGAGGGCCTCCATTTCCAGCGTCAGGTTCACCTCGTTCACCACGACCTCGGGGCCCAGGTGGAGCTGCACCGGGGCAAAGTTCAGGATGCCCCGGATGCCGGCCTTCACCAGAGCTTCGGCTGTGGCCTGCGCGTCGTCGGCCGGGATGGCCAGGATCCCCAGCTCGGCTCCAAGCTCTCGCACCAGCGTCGGCAGCGACTCAACCGGCTCGATCTCGACCCCGTTCCAGCGCCGACCGACCTTGGCCGAGTCCCGATCCATCACGGCCACGATCTCAAAGCCGCGTTCCCGGAAGTATGGGTACTCGAAGAGAGCCGAGCCGATTCGTCCGGCTCCCACCAGGACCACGGGCCAGCGGCGCTGGAGTCCCAGGATCTCCCGCAGGTGTCGTTCCAGGGGATCCACCGCGTACCCGAGGCCCCGTTTGCCGAACGACCCGAACCGTGAAAGGTCCTTTCGAACCTGTGCGGCGCTGGTTCCCGCCAGCTCGGCCAGGCGCCGGCTCGAGACGGTGGGCTCCGAGGCCTCGTCCAGTCCCTCCAGAGCTCGCAGATAGAGGGAGAGAC
>SKVI01000174.1 GCA_007129525.1 Gemmatimonadota bacterium
CAGGCCGGCTACGGAGTCCTCACGGCGGCCAATGGCGAAGAGGCCTTCAGGATGGTGGAAACCCATCATCCTGAGATCGCCCTGGTGATCAGCGATGTGGTCATGCCCGTCATGGGAGGGGGCGACCTTCTGCAACGGCTGCGTGCGGTCTTCCCCGACCTCCCTATCGCGCTCATGTCCGGGCATGCGGACCGGGAAGTGGGCGAGGACCTTCGGGCCCAGGCATCGGGATTTCTGGCAAAGCCCTTCGGGCCACAAGACCTCGTCCGAGTCGTCAAGGAAACCATTTCCGGCTGAGGGTTCGCCCCCCCGACCCCGATTCGGCAATGACCTCAGGCGATTCGCCCAATACGATACCCCGATCCGTCCCGCTCACATTGACAGACTGACAGTCTGGATATTTATTGTCTCATATTCTCTGACAGTCGGAACGTTCGTGACCTGCACGTTGCGTGGTCCGAAGACCGCCAAGGAAATGGAGCCGCTCATGGCCCGGAAGGAAGCCAAAGTAGACGAAACGAAGGTGATGCAGTTCGTGGAGAAGGAACTGGCTGCGGACCCCGACGTCGCCACCGCCGAATTGTTCGAGCGGGCGAAGGGGGTGGACAGCGGGGTCAAGAACCTGTCGCTGCGGCAGTTCAACGCCCGGTTCCCGCTGCAGGTCAAGCGTCGCCAGAGTCTGGCCGATCCGGCCCGCAAACGGAGTCGAAGCCGGCGCAAGCGAGAAGGCGCCCGTCGGTCGCAGGCCGGCCAGGGCCGCGACGAGGTCCGACAGGTCTTCCTCCGATTCGCCTCCGAGCTCAGCGCCGCCGAGGGCCGGGCCGATGTGGTGAGAGTGGTGGCCCAGGTGGACCGCTACGTGGACGAGGCGCTGGAGGCCGTCCGGCGATAGCGGCGGCTCGCCCCGCTTTCCGATCAGATTTCTGCGCCCTCCCGAGCAAGCACCACGCCTTCGGCCAAGGCCATGAGCTCCCGGACCGCCACGGTGAGGGCGGCGAGGCCCACCCGCTCGTCCTCGTCGATCTCCCGGATCAACTCCTGGTACCGCGTCACCCTGCCCCCGTGCTCGGCGGCCAGGGCGTCCACCGCCGACTCCACCGAGTCGGTGGTCAGGCGCAGGCCCATCACTGCACCCACCAGCCGCTGGTGGGCCCAGGTGAGATCATCGCTCAGGACCTGTGCGGCCCGCTGCTCCCAGCGATCATCACCGGCTGAGTCGAAGAGGCTCTGCCGCAACCACGGAATCCAGAAGATCTCCGATACGCGGTAGAAGGTCCGGGCCACGTCCAGGGGGTCAACCCCGGTGCGCCGATGCACCCGGAGCACTTCCAGGAGCTGGTCCAGGAAGCGGAGGGTGATGAGGCTGCGGGCAAATCCCTCGTCGGCTCCGTCGCCCTGGATCTCCTCCACCAGGCTCTCGAAGATCCGGCGGTCCTCGCCTGAGACGATATCCGGGAACGCCTTCCGAAGCCGCGCCAGCCCGCTCAGGTTTTCCTCCACCACCTCGCTGGTCTCGCGCTCCATGGACACGTTGCTCAGCAGCCACCGGGTGGTGCGCTCCAGCACCCGTCCAAGCCCCAACAGCCAGCGGTAGGCCGAATCCAGCGGCATGCCCCGGTCATGCAGGGCCAGTCGCACCGTCAGCTCCCGGTGTCCGATGAGGCGCGAGGCGATGAGCCAGGCCCGGGCCACCTCCGCCGGGCTGCGGCCCGTGCCCCTCATCATCCGGTGGATGAAGCCGGCGCCCATCAGGTCCACCAGGTCGTTGGTGACCTGGCTCGCCACGATCTCCCGGCGCAGCCGATGCCCTTCCAGGATATCCTCGCCTACCTCGGCCAGGGCCGCCGGGGGGAAGTACTCGCGCAGATACTGCTGGCAGGCTGGATTGTCGGGCAGGTCGCTCCTCAGGAAATGGCTCGTGAGGTGTAGCTTCGCATAGGCCAGCAGGATGGAGAGCTCTGGGCGGGTGAAGCCCGGATGGCCGTCCTCCTGACGCTCCACCAGAACCTCCCAGGTGGGAAGGTGCTCGGCCGTCCGATTCAGGAGCCCGGCCCGCTCGAGCCCCGACATGAGATCCCGCAGGTCGTCGATCCCGTCCACCGACCGGAGCTCCTCCAGCGACACCGCCAGGCTCTGGGACTCGTTGTCCTGGAGAACAAGCTTCGAGACCGGTTCCGCCAGCTCCCGGAGGAGCTCGTTGCGGCGGGCCTCAGCCAGGCGACCCTCGTCCATGGCACCCTGGAGGAGGATCTTCAGGTTCACCTCCCGGTCCGAGAGGTCCACACCGCCGGAATTGTCGATGGCGTCGGTATTGATCCGGCCTCCGGCCAGGGCGTACTCGATGCGGGCCGCCTGGGTGAAGCCGAGGTTCCCCCCTTCTCCCACCACCTCGCAGCGCAGCTCGGCAGCATCGACGCGGACCGCGTCGTTGGAGGCGTCGCCCGCCTCGGTGTGAGTCTCATGGCTCGCCTTCACGTACGTCCCGATCCCCCCGTTCCAGAGAAGCTCCACCGGCGCACGGAGGACCCTGCGAATGAGGGCCTCGCCGTCCAGGGGTCCCTCATCCTCCTCCAGGCCCAGCGCCTCCCGGGCCTCCGCGGTCAGCTCCACCGCCTTCGAGCCCCGGGGGATGACCATGCCACCTTCGGAAAGCAGCTCGGTGTCGTAGTCCTGCCAAGACGATCGCCCCATCTCGAACAGCCGCTTCCGCTCCTGGTAGGAGGTCTCGGGGTCCGGGTCAGGGTCGATGAAGATGTCCCGATGATCGAAGGCCGCCACCAGACGAATGCAGCGCGACAGGAGCATACCGTTGCCGAACACGTCACCTGACATGTCGCCGATCCCGGCCACGGTGAAGGGCTCGGACTGGATGTCCTTTCCCATCTCCAGGAAATGTCGTTTCACGCACTCCCATGCGCCTCGGGCCGTGATCCCCACCTCCTTGTGGTCATAGCCGTTGGACCCACCCGAGGCGAAGGCGTCTCCCAACCAGAAGTCGTACTCCGCCGCCACGTCGTTGGCCATGTCCGAGAAGGTGGCCGTCCCCTTGTCGGCGGCCACCACCAGGTACGGATCGGGGTCATCGTAGCAGACCACCCGCTCCGGGGCGACGTTCTCGCCGGCCCGGAGGTTGTCGGTTATGTCCAGGAGCCCACGAATGAGCGTCTTGTACTGCTCCCGGACCTCGTCGGCCATGAGCTCGGGCGAGAGGTTTCGGAGGGTGACGAACCCTCCCTTCGACCCCGCCGGAACGATGACCGCGTTCTTGACCATCTGGGTCTTGACCAGGCCCAGGACCTCGGTCCTGAAGTCGTCGGGACGGTCGGAATAGCGGATTCCGCCCCGGGCCACCCGAGCACCCCGGTGGTGGACACCCTCCATCCGGGACGACCGCACCCACACCTCGTAGCGAAGCCGGCTCCCGGCCGGCCCTTCCATCTGTCTGCAATCGAACTTGAAGGAGACGTAGGGCACGCCGCCTGACCGCCGCGTGGGGGTCTGTCCGCCGTTGCGATAGTAGTTGGTTCGCAGGGTGCTCTCGATGAGGTTGGTGAGTCGCCTGAGGGCCCGGTCGTTGGCCAGACCCGATACCTCGGCCAGCGCCTCCTGCACCCGCGTCCGGGCCGCCTCCACGAGTTCGCGGCGAATGGCCGGTTGGGCGGGCCCGCCGGGATCGAAGCGCGCCTCGAAGAGCTCAAAGAGGAGGCGGGCCAGCTCGGGGTGGTGCTCCAGGGCCACCGGAAGGGAGAGTCGGCTGGGCACGGCCCCCACCTGGAACCCGAAGGAGGCGTAGGCCCGGAGCACCTCCACCTCCCTCCACGCCAGGTTCGAGGTGATGACCAGGGCGTTCAGCCGGTCATTGGTGGCGTCTCCCTTCCGCACCGCCAGGATCATCTCCGACAGGCGATTGCCCACCGTGTCGATGTCCAGGGGCTCGTGATCCGGGCCCTGCACCACGAAGGAGTAGATGATGGACTCCACGGTGTCGTTCCCCTGGATGTCGAAGGGAGTCACCGCCACCACCCGGAGCCCGCAGTTCTCCAGGATCGGCATGAAGTCCGAGAGAATCAGCCGTGCGTCCCGCAGATAGAGCTTCAGCTCGGTGACCCGGTCTCCGCCGGCCACCGCCGGCCGGGCCCGGGGGTTGGACATGGCGATGGACACCGATCGGCCATCGGCCCGCATGGCCTCCAGCTCGAGGATGTCCTGCACCGCGGTGCCCGGGTCGGTGGCCGCCTTGTACTCCGCGTTGAGGGCCTCGCCGTAGGTCCGGGCCAGTCGACGAGCCTCCTCGGCCGGGCGTACCCGCTCCAGCTCCTCGCGGAGGCGATCGGTCCAACTCCGGATCAGGCTCCGCACCACCTCCTCCAGCTCGTGGGTGGGCACCCCGTCCAGGCGATCGGCGTCGGCAGCCAGGAAAAAGTGCAGACGGGCCTGGTCGCCCTCCCCCAACGCCAGGTGATAGTTCAGGACTTCTCCGTCCAGGATGTCGACGAAGGCTTCCTCGATGCGCTTTCGGACCTCGCCCGAAAACTTCTCCTTGGCCAGGATCACCATGACCGACACCCCCCGCAGGAGGGGATCTCGGCGGAGGGTGACCCGGACGTCGTCCGAGTCGAAGGTGGTGAGCACCGTCCGAACGTCGGAGCCGATCTCCTCGGTGGAGGTGAGGAACAGCTCCTCCTTCGGCAGGCTGTTGAAGATCGTGTGGATCTCCTTGTAGTCGTGCGATCCCGCCTGCACGCCCGACTCCTCCAGGATCCGGTCCAGCTTCTGGCGCAGGATGGGGATCCGCTCGGCCTTCTCCGAGTAGGCCTCCGAGGTGAAGAG
>SKVI01000331.1 GCA_007129525.1 Gemmatimonadota bacterium
GAGCTGGAGCGGGGGACGATCCGCTCGCTGGCCCACATCACCGGTGGCGGTATCGAAGGGAACCTGCCCCGGGCGTTGCCGAAGGACCTGGGCGCCAACGTGCGACCTGGGAGCTGGAAGGTACCCACCCTCTTTCGGGCCCTGCAGGAGCTGGGAAAGGTGGACGAGAAGGAGATGTTCCGGGTCTTCAACATGGGCGTGGGGATGATTGCGGTGGTGGCGCCCGAGGATTCCCGGGGGTTCGTGGACCGGCTGCGGGACCGGGGGGAGGCGGCCTGGGTCCTGGGCGAAGTTGCCGCGGGCCCCGAGGTCCGCTTCGCGCCATGAGCCGGCGAATGGTGCTTCTCCCGGCCCTTCTCCTGGGGGGCGTCCTCTGGATGGGAGCGCCCCTGGCGGCCCAGACCCCGGCGCCCTCCCCCCTGGCCGAGCTCCAGGCGGAGTGCCGCGGAGGGGCCGAAGGAGAGCTGGGGTCACTCTGCGCGCAGGCGGCACTGGCCGCCCACACCCTGCACGGTGGCCTGGGCCTCCTGGTGGGGGCCGGCGGGGCGCAGCCGGTGAGTCCGTCCACGGCGGGGTTCCGGATGGAGGGCAGGCCCCGGATCGTCCTGGACGCCGGCCTGAACTGGGCCTCGGTGAACCATCCGGATCTGAGCCGCTCGGACCCGGCACCCCGGGAGAACCGGAGCGTCTTCGTGGCCGGCCGCCTGACCGCCACGGCGGGGATCTTCGACGGGATCTCGCTGGCACCCACCGTGGGGGGGGTGGGCGCGGTGGACGGCGTGGTGACCCTGCGGTTCGTGCGACTCCCGTCCGGGGACGGTTTCGACGGCAGTGCGGCGTCGGTGGGGGCGGGGGTGCGGCTGGGGATCTTCCGGGAGTCCTTCAGCCTTCCCGGTGTGACCCTCACGGCCCTCTACCACCGCCCCTCAACCATCCGTTACGGCGACCTGGACGAGACGGGTCGCCGAATGGTACTGGAGCCCCGGATCACCTCCACCCGGCTGGACGTGGGCAAGGACATGCTGGCGGTGGGGGTGAACGCCGGCGCCGGCCTGGACCGGATGTCGGGGCGGGCCCGGGTGGCCGCCAGGACCGGTTCGGAGGAAGGGGCCGCCGGGCCGGTGTCGCTGACCCAGACCCGACGATATCTGTTCGCGGGCCTGAACTATACGTGGCTGGTGACCCAGGTCAGCGGTGAGATCTCCTGGTCGCCCGGCCGGGGCGTGGCCGGCGACGTGGACATTCCCGCAGGACTGCGGCCCGACGCCGGCGGGCTTCAGGGCGCCCTCACCTTCAGGGTGATCTACTGACCTTCCCATGACCTCCGGACACGACGGACTCACGGACGCCGATCGGACGCACATGAGACGTGCACTGTCTCTGGCCAGGCGGGGATGGGGACGGGTGCACCCCAACCCCATGGTGGGATGCGTCATTGTCCGGGATCAGGAGGTGGTTGGGGAGGGGTGGCACCGGGAGTGGGGTGGACCCCACGCCGAGGTCATGGCGCTGGCCGAAGCCGGCGCTGCCGCCCGGGGAGCCACGGCCTTCGTGAGTCTGGAGCCGTGCCGTCACATGGGAAAAACGGGCGCCTGCACCGCCGCTCTCCAGGAGGCCGGGATCCGTCGAGTGGTCTTCGGGGCCGCCGATCCGGGCCGGGAGTCCGGGGGAGGGGCCCGAGAGCTGCGGAGCGCCGGCGTGGAGGTACTGGGACCGGTGCTGACCCCCAGGGAGGGCCGACGGGAGAATCCGGCCTTCTTCCACACCGACCAGGTGCGGCCCTGGACGGCGCTGAAGCTGGCGGTTTCGCTGGACGGAGGGATTGCGGCTGCCGAGGGAGAGCGAACAACGGTGAGCGGTCCTGAGGTGGGACGGCGGGTGCAGGAGCTGCGGGCCGGCTTCGATGCCATCATGGTGGGGGCTCGAACGGCCCGGGTCGACGACCCGCTCCTCACGGTTCGGGGCCTCGTGGAACCCCGGGTGCCTCCGCGGCGGGTCGTGCTGGACGGCCGAGGAACCCTGGAGATCGGCGCTCGATTGCTGAGCGAAGGAGACGGGGTGGTACAGCTTGTGACCACCGAGGCGGCGGAGCCCCGGTGGGCGCGCCGGATGGAGGACGCGGGGGCCCGGGTGCTGACGGTGGAAGGCAGCGACGGTCGAGTGGAGCCGGCGGCGGCGCTTCGGGCCCTTCGGTCGGACGGAGTCGAAGCGCTCCTCTGCGAGGGAGGAGGAGTGGTGGCCAGCGCGCTTCTCTCCCTTGGGCTGGTGGATCGGCTGTACCTGGCCGTCGCGCCCCACTTCCTGGGCCCGGACGCCGTCCCGGCCTTTCCCCGGGTCGAGGGCGGGGGACGATGGGAGATGGCGGGCGACCCCGAAGCCCTGGGACGGGATGTCTGGCTCACGTTGGACCGGGAGGGGTGATGTTCACGGGGATCATCGAAACGGTGGGGACGGTGGTTGAGGCGACGGACGAGGGCGGCGCTCGTCGCTTGCGGATTCAGGCAGACCCTCCCTTTCTCTCGGACGTGAAGGTGGGGGATTCGGTGGCCGTGGACGGAGCGTGTCTGACCCCGGTGGAGGTGACCCGGGACGCCTTCGTGGTGGAGCTCATCGCCTCGACCCTCTCGCGGACGGTGGCCGGCGGGTATGGGCCAGGCACCCGCGTGAACCTGGAGAAGGCGATGGTCCTGGGAGAAAGACTGGACGGACATCTTGTTCAGGGACACGTAGATGCGGTGGCTGACCTCAGGCGAATTCGAGTAGAGGGAGACACCCGGTTTCTGGAGTTCGCGGTGCCGTCGGAGCTGCACGGCCAGACCATTCTCCACGGTTCCATTGCCCTGAACGGGATCTCGCTCACCGTGAACCGGCTCGACGATCCGGACCTCCTGGAAGTGGGCATCATCCCCCACACCTGGGCCCATACGAACCTGAGGGACCTGGCCGTGGGGGATCCGGTGAACGTGGAGGGGGACCTGATCGGGAAATACGTGGGTAGGCTTCTCCGCACCCGGAGCAGCCCGGAGGAGCCACACGGCGGTACGGAGTCCAATGGATAGGGACCCCCGGGACGCGTAGCTCCAGAACACCAAACGGAAGAAACCATGGCATTCGACAGCGTCGAAGACGCGCTGCAGGACATACGCGACGGCAAGATGGTGATCGTGGCCGACGACGAGGACCGGGAGAATGAAGGCGACCTGGTCTGCGCCGCCTCGACCATCACCCCCGAGATCGTGAACTTCATGACCAAGCACGGTCGGGGGCTCATCTGCGTGTCTCTGACCCGGGACCGGGCCGACGAATTGGATCTGGTCCCCATGACGGATCACAACACCGATCCGCACGACACGGCCTTCACCGTGTCCGTGGACGCCCATCGACGCTTCGGAGTGACCACGGGGATCAGCGCCCAGGATCGGGCCACCACCATTCAGGTCCTGGTGGACCCGGACAGCCGGCCCCAGGATCTCCGGCGACCGGGACACGTCTTCCCGCTCCGGGCCCAGCCCGGCGGAGTGCTCCGGCGAGTGGGACAGACCGAGGCCTCGGTGGACCTGGCACGCCTGGCGGGCCTGCCTCCGGTGGGCGTCATCTGCGAGATCCTGAACCCCGACGGCTCCATGGCCCGGCGGCCGGAACTGGAGGCCTTCGCCCGGGAGCACGGCCTCCGCTTCATCACCGTGGCGCAACTGGTGGCCTACCGGCTGAGCAAGGAGCGGCTGGTCAAGCGGCTGGCTCACGTTCAGCTTCCCACGCCTCACGGCGAGTTCCGGCTCATCGGCTACGAGAGCCTCATCGACAACCGGGAGCACGTGGCCCTGGTGAAGGGCGAGGTAGAGGGCCGGGACGGTGTCATGGTCCGGATGCACTCGGAGTGCCTCACCGGAGACGTCTTCGGATCGCAGCGCTGCGACTGCGGTGAGCAGCTCGACGCCGCCATGGCCCGGATCCAGAGGGAGGGCCTGGGGGCCATCATCTACCTCCGACAGGAAGGCCGCGGCATGGGGTTGGGAAACAAGCTCCGGGCCTACGAGCTTCAGGAGCAGGGAGAGGACACCGTGGAGGCGAACCTGAGCCTGGGCTTCAAGCCCGACCTCCGGGACTACGGGATCGGGGCGCAGATTCTTCTGGACCTGGGACTCCGGCGCATTCGCCTCCTGACGAACAATCCCAAGAAGATCGTGGGGCTGGAGGGGTACGGCCTCGAGATCACCGGTCGAGAGCCCCTCCGGGTTCGCCCGGGAGCGCACAACGCGCGTTACCTCGAGACCAAGAGGAGGCGCCTTGGCCACCTGCCCTGACGCCGCTGCCGGCCCAGCACGCACCACGAAGCACACGCCATGAACCCGAGGGAGCACGCCATGAAGGAGTTCGAGGGACGCCTGGACGGGACGGGGCTTCGTATTGCCGTGGTGGTGGCCCGGTTCAACGAGATGATCACCGACCAGCTCCTGGCCGGAGCGGTGGACTGCCTGGTACGACACGGGGTCTCGCGTGACGACCTGCAGGTCGTTCGAGTCCCCGGCGCGTGGGAGCTCCCCGGGGCCTGCGCCCGTGTCCGGTCCCGGGGAGAGGTGGACGCCATCGTGGCACTGGGATGCGTCATTCGCGGCGCCACCCCCCACTTCGACTACGTGGCGGGCGAGGCGGCGGCGGGACTCGGGGCCCTGAACCGGCAGGGTGAGGTCCCGGTGGGATTCGGCGTTCTTACCACCGACACCCTGGAGCAGGCGGTGGAGCGGGCGGGAACCAAGGCCGGCAACAAGGGACGGGAGGCCGCCGAGGCCACCCTGGAGATGGCCACGCTGTACCGGGACC
>SKVI01000112.1 GCA_007129525.1 Gemmatimonadota bacterium
CCCATCGACGACGCCGTGGAGATGGTCAAGGTGAGTCTGCCCGACGACGAGACCTCGCTCCAGGTGCACCTTCCCGACGAGCCCCTCATAGCCCGTGCCGATCCGGACCAGGTGAAGCGGGTGGTGCTGAACCTCTTGCAGAATGCGGTCCAGGCCGGCACCCGAGTGCGCCTGGCAGGATGGTGGCAGCATGGTGAGGTGGTGATCTCGGTCCAGGATGACGGGCCCGGAGTGGCGAAGGAGGACCGGGAGCGCATCTTCGACGCCTTCGTCACGGACAAGGAGCAGGGCGCGGGCCTGGGGTTGGCCATCGTCCAGAGGGTCATGGAGTTGAACGAGGGACGGGTTGAGCTCCTGGACGGTGAATCACCCGAGCCGGATCCCCATCCGGGGCGCCTCGGTGGGAACGGAGCCGAATTCCGCATATATTTTCAGGGACCGGATGAACTTCCACCGGACGACGGCTCGAATGGCGCGCCCGACGACACTCACGGGCACTGAGCCCCTTTCCAGGACCCTTCCCCGGGAGGTGCTTCCATGGCACAGATCCTGATCATCGACGACCACGACAGCATGCGCGAGGGGCTGGAGCTCCTCCTGCGTCGGCGAGGGCATCGGACCATTTCGGCGGAGAACGGCGCCCGGGGACTGGAGTTCCTTGAGGAAGGCGGGGCCGACCTGGTCATCACGGACCTGAAGATGGCCCACATGGATGGGATCGAGGTGCTGGAGAAGGTGCGCAAGGACTTCCCCAGCACCGAGGTGCTGGTCATCACCGCCTACGGGACCATCGAAAAGGCGGTGGAAGCCATGAAGCTGGGGGCCGCCGATTTCCTCACCAAGCCCTTTTCGTCGGAGGAGTTCGCGGTGAAGGTAGACCGGCTCATCCAGACCCGGGAGGAGCGGGAACGGCTCCGTCGTGAGAACCGGAATCTGCGGGTGGAGAACACGTATCTGCGGGAAGAGATGCCGGATCCGTCCAGCTTTCCGCAGTATTCCGAGATCATCGGTGAATCAGAGGCCATGAAGGACGTCTTCCGGTGGATCGACCGGGTGGCACGAAGCGACTCCACCGTCATGATCTACGGCGAGTCCGGCACGGGGAAGGAGTTGGTGGCCCGAGCCATCCACGCCGGCTCGACCCGAGCGGACGGCCCCTTCGTCAGGGTCAACTGCGGAGCGCTCTCGGAGTCACTCCTGGACTCGGAGCTTTTCGGGCACGAGAAGGGTGCCTTCACCGGCGCCGAGCGCAAACGCCGGGGACGGTTCGAGCTGGCAGACGAGGGGAGCCTCTTCCTGGACGAGGTGGCCACGGTGGCCCCGCAGACCCAGGTGCGGCTCCTCCGGGTGCTGCAGGAGCGGGAGCTGGAGCGGGTGGGGGGCGAGAAGACCATTCCGGTGGATGTGCGGGTCATCGCCGCCACCAACCAGCCCGCAGACGAGCTGATGTCGGGCAACGGTTTTCGGGAAGACCTCTTCTACCGCCTGCACGTGGTGCCCATCACCCTGCCCCCCCTGAGAGCCCGGAAGGAGGACATTCCGCCCCTGGTGCACCACTTCATCGGGAAACTGCGGGATCGCACCTGCTCACCGGTTGAGACGGTCACCGATGCTGCCCTCCAGCGTCTAGCGGGGTATGACTGGCCGGGAAACGTCCGGGAACTGGAAAACGTGGTGGAGCGCGCACTGGTGCTCAACGAGTCCCAGGAGCTGGACGCCGATGACCTTCCTCCCTTCGACCAGGGACAGGGTCAAAGAGAGCGAAAGGGAGACCCGGTTCTGACCTCTGACGGCCTGGACCTGAACCACGTGGTGGAGGGAATGGAGGAACGGCTCCTGCGGCAGGCGCTGCGGCAGGCGGACGGGGTCAAGGCCGAGGCCGCCCGCCTCCTGGGGCTCAAGCCCAGCGCCCTCTACTACAAACTCGAGAAGTACGGTATAGAGGCCTGACATGTACGCCTTCCGCCAGCCCACGAACCTTCGACTCGGCGCGCGCTCCGGCGCTCGCCGGAACGGGGGTGGTGCGGCTGCGGGGTTCAGCGCACGTGTTGGCGGAATGGTCGGCGAGAAGGGTGCATCGGGCCGGAGGCGCAGGGTATCCCATCCCGGAAGGCGGACCTTGCGGGGCTTCGGGTTCAGCCTCCTCCTGGCCCTCCTGGCCCTCACCGGTGTCTCGCCCGTGTCTCTGGCGGCCCAGTCCGGGCTCGCGGAGGCCGAGGCCCGCTACGAGACGGCGCTGGCGGCGTACCGGCAGGTGCTGGAAGCCCGGGACCGGGCCCTCCAGCAGCACGACATCCTCATGGATCGCCAGGAAGACGCCCGGCGGTCCGGCGACGAAGAGCGGGCCCAGGAGGCCATGCGGAGGGTTCACGAGCAGGGCGTGCAGGTCATGCTCCTGGACCAGCAGCTTCGAGGCGTTGCCTCCGAGCTCCAGGCGGCGGGCCAGCGGTACCTGGCCGAGCTGGATGCCCGGGAAGAGCAGCTCCTGGATCGGATCGAGGAGACGGTCCTTCCCGGTCCCCGGGCTGCGCTGGACCGGGAGTTGAGCGAGGTGAGGGCCCGATACCGGGAGGTGGAGCGGGAGTCGGGCTCCCCGGCCCTGGGCGAGCTCCGTCCGCTCCCCGACGTGGCCATCGATCGGCGCGACGGTCCCGAGGAGCTCCGGGGCAAGGCGGGGATCCTGGAGTCGCGGGCCGTGGAGTACGACTCGGTGATCGTGGATCTGGAGAGGGAGATCGCGTCGCGGGAGCGGCGTCTGCAGCAGGAGCGGGGCCGGGAGGATCTCATCGCCGGGATCTCCCGGTTCGACGACGACGTGCTCACCGGGGGAGGGCTCACTCCGCCGTCGGACCAGGCCGGATCCGAGTCGGCTGACTCCGGAACTCCCGTCAACCTGGCGGAGCTCTCGCGGCCCGATCAGCTGGTGCTACTGCGGGAGTACCTCACCCTGGCCCAGGGGCTCCGTGACGAGGCGCTGGCCCGGGCCCGGGTGTTCCGGGAGCGGGCGGAAGGGGGGATCCCGTGAAGGCGCTGAAGCCGGTTGCGGCTCTCCTTGCGGCATGCTTCGGCCTGGCGCCCATGTGTGCCGAGGCCCAGATTTCCGTCCGCGACTTCGTGGTGACGGGCGGCGTCTCGTCGGAGGGGTACCAGGGGAACCTCCCCTCGGTGGCCATTGCGGTGCAGGACTCCACCGAGTTCGCCTCGGCGGTGGTGGGAGAGTTCTCTCTCCGCGGTGATCTGCTGGCCACCAACGGTGAGCGGGGCCGCGCCACGCTGGCCTTCGACGGTGGCCTGAGGCAGTTCTCCGCCCGGGGATTCGAGCTTCGGGACTATTCGCCCAGGGAGTGGTCCGGCACCCTGGATCTGGGCTACAACCATTCGTTCGGTGAATCGGCAGTTGTCGGGGCTCGAGCCCGGTTGCGGGGACGACAGGTGGAAGATCGCCCGCCCATGCCCCTCTTCCTGCAACCCGGCTACCGCGCCGCCTCCGGAGGGTTGAGGGGCGAGTTTCAGGAGGACGGTGGCCGGCGGTGGGACGTGGACGTGCACGGAGAATGGTGGGACTTCCTGGCACCGGCCTTCGCGCCACAGATCCGGCTCCTGGACCGGCGGTCGGCCGGGGTTGAGGTGGGCCTTCGCCCTGGCTGGGAGGTGGGAGGCGACTTCCGCTTCCACCTGGGCGGCCAGCTCTCTCGCTATCCCGAGCAGGAGACCTTCGATCCCGAAAACCCGAACCGCCGGGACCGAACCTTCCACGGTGGGGGAAGCTGGACCTGGAGCGGTCCCTTCCTGGCGCAGGTGGCGGCGGAGGGTCGAATCAACCGTTCCAACTCGCTCAGGCCCGAGTACGATTCCGGGACCCTGCGAGGCCTGATTTCGGCGTCGGTCCCGTGGGACGTGGCGGTGACCGGCTACGTGGCCCTCACCGCCAAGAGGTACCGGTTCCCCTCGGAGTTTGCTCGCCTCATCCCCGGCGAGGAGGCCAACAGCGCTTCCCAGGCCTTCCTCTCCTTCAACCGGGGTCTGGCCCGGAACCTGGACGGCACCTTCCGGCTCGGCTGGACCCGGGCCGAAACGGAGATCGGCGGCCAGTACTACCAGCGCTTCGGGGCTTCCTTCATGCTGAACTACCGGCCTGGGTTCTAACCCTGATCGCTGAGTCCGGCATCGTCTGCGGGAGTGGACGGCCGGATCTCGGGAGGCACCAGGAAGGCCCATCCCACGTAGCGGCCGTGGTGTGACAGGGAGAGGTCCAGGTCGGGGCGAAGACGGCCGTCCACCGCCACACGAGGGGGAGTGCGACCGGGACGCGCTGCCGATGTCCGGATCGTGATATCGGGTGCCGGGCCCCCGTCCTCCCGCCCCCGCACGAGGTAGCTGCCCAGGCGAGCCTGCGCCACCTGCCGCGCCCGTTTGGAGGCCACCCGACGCTCTCGCTCGGAAAGGGGGTCGCGGCGTGGTCCCGGAAGGGGGTCGCGGGATGACTCGGCCAGGGGGCCGTCGGACCCGGGGGCTCGACCCTCCACGCCGGCCTCCAGGCAGGGTGGTCGGTGGGGGTCGCCCGTATCGTTCCAGCCGACCAGGTGCACGAACTCGCCGGTGGCCACACCCTCCACCCGAACCGTCACGGTCGGTGGCGATGCGGAGTGGCCCTCGGCCTCACTGCTGGAGCCCGGATCTACCTGGGCCGGATCCCACTCAACGGTGCCGGCGAGGCGGACGAGGTCGGGCGATTCGCGTTCCTCAGAGAGGTCCGACCGGAAGGCGCGGTGCCGAAACA
>SKVI01000215.1 GCA_007129525.1 Gemmatimonadota bacterium
AAGGGAGAGCTGGCCCAGGGCGAAGGCCGCCTCCATACGAACCACCGGCTCAGGATCGTCCAGGAGCACCAGGAGGCCCTCGGTGGCCTCGGCGTCCTGCACCGAAGCCAGGGCCATCGCCGCCCGGGCTCGCACCGATGCGTCCTCGGCGTCCAGGTGCGCCCGAAGGGCCGCCCCGTCCCGCTCCACCTGGAGGTCCACGACCTCCCTGAGCTCGGGCGTGGACCAGGGCTCGGCGGCCGGAGCCACCTGCGGCGGATCCACCGGCGGGGCGGCCTCCCCCGGCGCCAGGGCCCGCTCGCACGCCGCCACCGGGAGCAGGCTCAGGGCCAGGAGGGTGAAGGCACGCGGACCGGCGGCACACGTGAATCTGGAGATGGAGGAACTCATCGCAGTAGGTCGAAACGTCCTGGCGGGTTTCTGGTGGTCTCGTCGCGGGCCGACAACCTGGCCTCGATCGGCTATTTTCGCCTCAAACCTCTCCTGGAACAACCTCCGGCGGAACGGTACGGCCTCCGTCTCCCCCTGGGGTTCCCTCAGCACGATCATGCCCGCTCAGAGCGACGGCTTCCCTTCAGAGCGACGACCTCCCTTCAGAGCGACGACCTCCCTTCAGTGCGACGGGCTCCCTTCAACGCGCCCGGAGGGTGAGGGCCACGCCCACCAGGATCAGGAATCCCCCTCCCAACAGCGAGGGCCCGGGCCGTTCCCCGATGGCCGGAAGGAGCCAGGCGATGAGGGTGGCGCCCACCGGCTCGCCCAGCACCGCCAGGTTCGCCATGTAGGCCCGCAGGTACCGGAGCGCGTAATTGACTCCGGTATGGCCGATCATCATGGGACCGGCGGCAAGCGCCACGAACACGGCCCAGTCCACGGCGCCGTATCCCCTCACCAGCGGCACGCCTGGCGTGGCGAGAACGAGCCCCAGGAGCATGAGCGCCGCCATACCGTACACCAGGGCCACGTAACTCCACAGGTCCAGCTTGGGGCGCAGCGCCCGCCCGATGGAGTAGTACGCCGCCGCCAGGAACGCCGCTCCCAGCGCCAGGGCGTCTCCCAGGAGGGCCTGGGGCCCCAGCGCCATGTCTCCCCACCCGATCCAGGCGGCGCCCAGGACCGCCACCCCGAGCCCCACCCACTCACCCCGCCGGGGGATCTCCCGCAGAAAGGCGGCCGAGATCACCGCCACCCAGAGGGGCTGGGTGGAGACCAGCACCACCGACGACGCCACCGTGGTGTAGTCGATGGAGGCGATCCAACTCCAGAAGTGGAGGGCCAGACACGCCCCCGCCGCCAGCGCCAGTCCCAGATCCCGGAGTCCCAGGCCTGCCAGGGCCCTCCGGGAGTCCGGCCGGAAAGCCAGCATCGCCGCCACGAAGGCCACCGAAAAGAGGAGCCGCCACGCCGAGACGGCCAGCGCCGCCGCATCGGTGAACCGCACAAGGGGACCGGCCCACGAGAAGGCCACCACCGCCGCCGCCAGGACCAGGACGGGGGGAAACGGCGGTGGCTGCTGCGACTCGGGGCCGGAGGCCGGGGAACGGGACGAATCGTGTGCCATGGGCGCCCAAGCTACGAAAGCGGGACCCCGGCGCCACCCCCGGGGTTATCCTGGAGCAGCCACCGGGGGCCCGCGACGACCCTCCGGGCGCCCCAGGCAACGACCCTCCGGCGCCCCAGGCGTCGTTCAGCCGACCCGCCTTGAACCGTCAGCCTGCCAGGTGCGATGCCGTCCGACTCCAGCTCCACGTCGCTCCTCCACCGCCGGCACCGGGTCCACCCGTTCGAACCGGCCCCGTGGCTTCCGGGACCCCACCTGCAGACGGTGGGCGCAAAGTTCCTTCGACCCCGCCCGCCCCTGGAACTCACCCGGCTCCGGCTCGACACCCCGGACGACGACTTCGTTGACCTGGACCTGGCCCCGGACCCGGACCCCCGCGGCCCGGTGGTCCTCATACTCCACGGGCTGGAGGGATCCACCGGCCGGGGATACGTGAGGCTGGCTATGCACGAGCTGGGCCGAAGGGGGATCCTGGCGGTGGGATTGAACTTCAGGTCCTGCTCCGGCGAGCCGAACCTTCAGCCACGGTTCTACCACTCGGGCGAGACCGGCGATCTGGCGTTCGTGGTCGACGAGCTGCGGCGGCGGTTCCCGGGACGGGCCCTGGGAGCGCTGGGATTCTCCCTGGGCGGCAATGTCTTGCTGAAGTACGCCGGCGAGCTGGGCGACGACGCGCGGGAGCACTTCGGTGCCCTGGCCACCATCTCCGTTCCCTTCGACCTCACGGCGGGAACCCGGGCCATCGAGAGCGGGGCCATGGGGCGGCTCTACACCCACTACTTCCTCCGGTCGCTCCACCGGAAGACCCGGGCCAAGGAGGCGCTCCTGGACGACCTCCTGGACCTGGAAGCGGTGATGGCGGCCCGCACCCTCCGGGAGTACGACGACGCCGCCACCGCACCGCTTCACGGGTTTCCCGGCGCCGGGCGCTACTACCGGGAGGCCTCCTCGGCCCGGTTCCTGGATCGGATCCGGGTCCCTACCCTCCTCCTGCAGTCCACCGACGACCCCTTTCTCCCGCTGGAGGCCCTCCCCCGGGAGCAGATGACCGAAAACCCCCACCTCCTCCCGGCTCTCACCACCGCCGGCGGCCACGTGGGGTTCGTAGGGGGCGCTGGTCCCTGGAGGCCTCGCTTCTGGGCCGAATCCGAGGCAGCCCGCTACCTGGCGCGCATGCTGGAAGACGGTTGACGCATTCTGGCCGTCCGCGCCGGAGCGGCCGTGACAGTGCGGCGGATGACGGTGTTCCGGGCGACCCTGCGCATGGGTATATTGAAGCCTCCTGATCGAGATCGAACCCATGGTCGAGATCGGACCCACGGTACCGCAACCCCGGACCGCAACCCCGGAGGAGATGAGGCATGAAGATCCCCGTTCGCGCCCCCGTGCACCTGTCGGCCCTTGTCCCCCTTGTCCTGCTGACGCTGCTGGCCCTCCCCTCACCGGCGGTGTCGCAGGTGGGCGCCCAGGGCGCCTCGGTGGAGTACACCGAAGCCCGGGATCTCCAGGCCGCCGGCTTCCTGGGCGCCATGCTGGCCCGGGCCCACAACGACGACGGACCCCACCTGCACGCCATCCACGTCCTGGGTCCCCGGCTCCGGAGTGATGACGGCAGCACGTCCACCATCTTCGACGCGGAGGCCGGGGCGTGGATCATCCTGGACCACGACCAGCAGACCCACATGAGCTTCTCCCTGGCCGACATGCGTGAGATGTCGGACCAGATGGCGCAGTCCATGCGGGACGCCGAAGCGGAGTGGGATCCCGAAACGCAGGCCGAGATGGAAGAGGCCATGGCCGAAGCCGAGGCCACCATGGAGGTGAGCGTCGAGTACATCGACATGGCCGAGACGCAGCAGATCAACGGCTACTCCGCCGACCGACACCAGATCATCGTCCGGGTCGAGGGCGCCGAGGGAGTCGAGGGCGCCGAGGACGTGGACGACGGATCCCTGGTGGTGGTCCTGGACGTCTGGCTCTCTGAGGAACTGGCCCGGGAGCATCCCCTCTGGGCGGGTCACGGCGAAGGCGCCGACAACCCCTTCTACCAGGCCCTCATGGAGAACCCCGAGTACCAGGAGATGGCCCGGGAGTGGGAGTCGACCTTCGAGCCGGGCAACATGGAGGGCGAGCTTACGGTCTTCGCCATGGTGGATCCCAGGGTGGGCGCCGCCATGGCCGAGGGGCTGGAAGAGATGGCCGAGCTGGACGGAAGCGCCGTGCGCACCACCGCCGTGGTGGCCATCCTCCCCCCCGCCGTGGAGCTGGACACCGAGATGCTGGTGGCCTGGGAGCCCGCCAGCATGGGCGACCGCCTGCAGGGAGAGGCCAGCCAAGCGGCGCTGGAGGCGGCCCGGGGCGCCGCCCGGGACATGGTCCGGGGCTTCCTGGGCCGTCGCGGGGGCGGTGACGACGAGCCGCAGGTCGCCGAGGAGGAGCTGGTGATCCAGCCCCTGGTCCGCTATACCACCGAGGTGCTCGAAGTGCGGCGGGGCGAGACCCCCACCCCCGAGATGTTCACCATCCCCGAGGGGTACCGGGAGCTCGTGATTCCCATGCCGGAAGGACAACCCGAACCCCGGTAGGCCAAGACCGGCGTCAGGCGAGGTCGGAAGAAGGGCCGCGGCGTATTTGCGCCGCGGCCCTTCTTCGTGCACCTTGGCAGGGTTCTCCACAAGCCCCATCGAACCCGTCCCGGAGCCCGTCATGCGCCTCCTTTTCCCTTCCCCGTTCCCACCCCGCAGGCTACCGGTTCTCCTCCTGCTGCTCCTCCTGGCCCCCGTGGCGGGGCAGGCCCAGGAGAAGCAGCCGCTGGACCACGATGCCTACGACATCTGGAACCGGATCCAACAGACCGACATCTCCGCCGACGGCCAGTGGTTCCACTTCCGGGTGGTGCCGGGCCACGGCGACGCCACCCTCGTGGTCCGGGAGACGGACGGCGCCGGCCTCCACGAGATCGAGCGGGGCAGCGACGCCGCCTTCACCCGGGACGGCGCCTTCGTGGTCTTCCGGATCTCGCCCACCCAGGAGGCCCAGGACGAGGCCCGCGACGACCGCAATACCCCGCAGCCTCAGGACTCCCTGGGGATCCTTAGCCTGGCCACCGGCGAGATCTCCCGCATGGACCGGCTGGACGGCTTCACGGTCCCCGACGAGTCCGACGCCTGGATCCTGGTGCACCGCGAGGCGCCCCGTGACGACGAC
>SKVI01000010.1 GCA_007129525.1 Gemmatimonadota bacterium
ACGTCGGACTGGACGAAGATGGTGCTCCGCTCCGGGTCGAGACCCACGGCCAGGAAGCTCACCGCCAGGTCGAACACCCGGGCCGGGAGTTCGTCCGGTGAGAACTCGCCCGTGATGGCGTGCTGGTCCACGATGCAGAAGAAGCACTCGTGGTCGTCCTGCAACCGCACCCACTGACGGAGGGCGCCCAGGTAGTTGCCCAGGTGCGCTTCCCCGGAGGGCTGCATCCCGCTGAAGACCCGGGATGCGGTCCCGGCCTCGCCGGAGGTGGGCTGCTCGGTCGCTCTGCTTGGATCGGCCATGGCTCTCGTCTGAAGGCCCGGCGGCCCCGGCGAATCGGAACCCGGAGCGCGCTTCGTGGTCGTTATTCCAGTGAGCCGCTAACTTAGCCCTGGCCGGGGCTCCTTTGAAGTGCTCGCTCGCCCCTGGTCGCCCGGGCCCCAACCCTTCCCCACCTGATCCACTCATGCGCCAACTCCTCCAGACCGCGCTGGCCGCCGCCGAGTCCGCCGCACGGGTCCACCGGGTGTGGGCGGGCCGGATCCGTTCGGAAGACGCCCGGGAGAAGACCACCTCCTCGGACTACGTGAGCCGGGTGGACACCGAAGCCCAGGAAGCCGCCGTGACGCGAATCCGCTCCGAGTTTCCGGACCACCCGGTCCTGGCCGAGGAGGAGGAGGAGGGCGAACGCACCGACGGGCGCGGGGGCACCGGCCGCGCGCCCATCTGGGTCATCGACCCCCTCGACGGGACCACCAACTTTCTGCACGGCCATCCGGCCTACGCCAGCTCAGTGGGCGTGGTGCTGGACGGCGAGCCCATCGTCGGCGCCGTGGTAGCAGCTGCCACCGGTGAGCGTTGGTGGGCCGCCCGGGACCAGGGGGCCTTCCGCAACGGCGACCGCATCGGGGTATCCCACACCCGGGAGCTCCGCTTCGCCCTGGTGGGAACGGGTTTCCCCTTCAAGCTCCTGGACCGTCTACCCGAGTATGCCGAGCAATTCAAGCGGGTGCTTCCGGCCACGTCGGGCATCCGCCGGGGAGGCTCGGCGGCGCTGGACCTCTGCTACCTGGCACAGGGCTCGCTGGATGCCTTCTGGGAACTCCACCTGAGTGGATGGGACATCGCCGGAGGCCTGGCGATCCTGGCCGAAGCCGGCGGGGTGGCCGAGTCCATGGAGGGCACGCCCCTGGATCCAGTGAGGGGAGGCAGCGTTCTGGCCGGCAACTCTCCCGGGCTCATGACCCAGCTTCGGGAGTGCCTGGAAGGGGACGCCCCCGGATGAAGAAAACCCCCCGAACCGCACAAAGCGGCTCGGAGGGTGATGGGGTCACGGAGCCGGAGCCCCGCAACCGGCCGGAGACTCAGGCGCCGGACTCGGACCGGATCTCGATCCGCCGGCTCTTGGCCTCGGCCACCTTGGGCATGTGGACGGTGAGAACACCGTTCTCGAAGGTGGCGCTGATGTTCTCGCCATTCACCGTGCGGGGGAGGGTGAAGGAACGCTGGAAGCTTCCCCAGCGCCGCTCCCAGAGGTGGTAGCGGCGGTCATCCTTCTGTTCCCTCTCCTGCTCTTTGGCTCCGTGAATCGTGAGCACGTTGTTCTCGAGCTCGATCTCCACGTCCTCCTCACCCATGCCCGGCAACTCGGCGGTGAGGACCAGCTCGTCCTTGGTCTCCTCGACGTTCACCGCAGGAACCCAACTGGTGGCGTCCCGTCCGTCGGTGGTGTCACCGAACATGCGGTTCAGGCGGTTGGACATATCTTCGAGCTCCTGCCAGGCCGTGGGCCAGCTCCGATTGCGATACCGTGTGATTGCCATGACTCTCTCCTCCTTTTGCCTCGGGGTGGATCTCTGCCAGATTTCGCCGGCGCGGTGTTGGTGCTCGCACTGCTGATGCTCGCGCTGCGAAACGGCGCCAACTCCGCGCTCTCAATGTTGCAGGAGGCATGCCAGGGCCCACCGCCCTTCAGTCTGCCAAATCGTCCCTCATCAATGGGTTATCCATCAACAGGACTGTCAGAGTGACCGACTCGGGCCCGGTGGTCTTCAAGTTTGGCGGGACGTCGGTTGGCGGCGGACACCGCATCCGGGATTCTGCCCGGCTGGTGGCGGCGGCCGAGGCCACGCCGGTGGTCGTCGTCTCCGCCATGGCGGGGGTCACGACCGAGCTGACGAGGATCGCCGCGCTTCCCTCCGGATCCTCGCGCACGGACGCACTCCGCACACTGCTGGAGCGCCACCGGGAAGCGGCCCGGCTGGTATCGGACGAAGACGTCCCCGGCGGACCACACTCCGACAGGCCGGCGCTGGAGCGACGCATCGAGGCCGTCGGCGAGGCACTGGCCCGGGGCCTGGAAGACGACGGCGACCCGCGGATCCGCACCGACGCCCTGGTGGCCCGGGGGGAGGACCTGTCCGCGGCCCTCATGGCCGCGGCCCTGCGGAGCCTGGGAGTCCCGGCCCGGGAGGTGGACGCCCGGAAGGTGGTCCGAACCGACGCCGGCTTCGGCCAGGCGATCCCCAGGGACGAGGTCACCGTCCGACTGGCATGGAAGCACCTTTTCCCCCTGGTCTCGAAAGGGGTGGTGCCGGTCATGCAGGGCTTCATCGGCGCCGACGACCAGGGCCGCACCACCACACTGGGCCGGGGGGGATCGGACTTCACCGCCGCCATCGTGGGCGCGGCTCTGGAGGCTCGACAGGTCACCATCTGGACCGACGTGGACGGGATCTACTCCGCGGATCCGAACCGGATTCCCGGGGCCCGGATCATTCAGGAGCTGGGGTTCGAGGAGGCGGTGGAGCTGGCCTACTTCGGCGCCCGGGTCATTCATCCCGCGGCCGCCAAGCACGCGGTGGCCCGGGGAGTCAGCCTCCGGATACGAAACAGCTTCAACCCTGAGGCGCCGGGGACCCTCATTCGCAGCGACCGGCGGGAGACCCCCGGGGTGGCCGCCCTGGCCTACAAGCCGGGAACGGCCCTCATCCGGGTGCGCTCCCGCCCCCACTTCATGGCGTACGGGTTCCTCTCACGGGTCTTCCAGGTCCTGGCCCGCCACGGGGTCCCGGTGGACCTGGTGGCCACCTCCCACACCTCCACCGCCTTCACCGTGGATCGAGGTGAGGAGCTGAGCCTGGTGGAGGAGGCGCTCCGGGAGGTGGCAGAGGTGAAGGTGGTGGACGGCCTCGGCACCGTCTCGGCCATCGGCCGGGGGCTGCTGGAGACCCCGGGGGTGACGGGTGAGATCTTCCGCGTGCTGGGCTCGACGCCGGTGCACCTCATCAGCCAGGCCAGTGACACCAGCCTCTCGTTTCTGGTCTCGGAGGCCGAGGGCCCCGAGGTGGTGCGCCGCCTGCACGAGACGCTGGTGGAAGGGCCGAGCGCTTGACGCAGGGCCTTCCAGGGGCTTCGATACACGTGAATTCCACGCACTCCGAGGAGCAACGATGAAGCTGGCCCTCCTGGGCACCGGACGCATGGGCCGGGAGGTGGAGGCGGTGGCACGGGAGCGGGGCCACCAGATCACCCTCCGCCTGGACAGCGCCACCAATGTCGCCGGCGAAGGCCTCTCTCCCGAGGCCCTCGGAGGCGCCACGGTGGCCATCGACTTCACCGCCGCCCCAGCGGTCCTGCCCAACGTGCAGGCCGCCGCCGAACTGGGCGTGAACATGGTGGTGGGCACCACCGGCTGGGAGGAGGACCGCGAACAGGTGGTGGAGGCAGTGGAGGACGCCGGTACCGGGCTCCTGCACGCCCCCAACTTCTCGCTGGGCATGCTCCTGTTCATCTCGGTGGTCCGGGAGGCGGCCCGCCTGGTGGACGGGCTCCCCATGTACGACGTGCACCTCTGGGAGGCCCACCACCGGCACAAGGTGGATCACCCCGGAGGCACGGCCCGTCGCCTGGCCGAGCTCCTGGTGGAGGAAATCCACCGGAAGTCGGGATGGGAGCTCGACCTCACCCCCGACCAGGCGGTGGAGCCGGAGCGCCTCCAGGTCTCCGTGATCCGGGCAGGCGAGATCCCCGGGACCCACGGGGTGGGGCTGGAGGGCCCGGACGACCGGATCGAGCTTCGTCACGAGGCCCGGAGTCGCCGGGGGTTCGCCCGGGGCGCCGTCGTGGCCGCTGAGTGGCTCCAGGGACGCTCGGGCGTGTACACGCTGGAAGACCTGCTGGCCAGCCGCCTGGAGGGCGGCGCATCGCCTGCGGCCTCGTCACCCCCGAAGAAGGAGGTCCCATGATCACCCGCCCCCCCACCGGGACCCCACAGTCCGGTCCCGTCTCCGACTTCCCGTTTCGCGGCCTGGCGGTGGCCCTCGTCACACCCCTCACGGCCCACGACGAGGTGGACCACGAGGCCCTGGCCCGTCATGCGGCCTGGGTGGTGGAGGGCGGCGTGGACGTCCTCATGCCCTGCGGAACCACGGGGGAGGGCGCCACCCTGACGGAGGAGGAGCAGCGCGGGGTCGTGGCCACCTGTCTGGAGGCGGTGGGCGACCGGGTCCCGGTGGTAGCCGGCGCCGCCGCCAACGCCACGGCCGCCGCCTGTCGGCTGGTCCGGGGGGCCCGGGCCGAGGGTGCCCACGGAATCCTCTCGGTGACGCCGTACTACAACAAGCCCTCCCAGGAAGGACTCTTTCGCCACTTCAGCGAGGTGGCCGCGGCGGGGGAAGGGCTTCCGCTGATCCTCTACAACGTGCCGGGCCGCACCTCGGTGAACCTGGCCCCCGAGACCGTCCTGCGACTGGC
>SKVI01000135.1 GCA_007129525.1 Gemmatimonadota bacterium
ACCGAGGTCCAGGTCCAGGACCCGGGACTCCAGGCCCCCGCCACCGCCCGTGCCGCCCGCCACTTCCGGGCCCGCGGGCGTGCCCTCAAGGCCTACCGAGGACGGGAGGACCAGCTCCCGCCGTCCCTCAGGTCGCCGAGCGACGCCGACCGGCGCTTCGCCGCCATCCTGAAGATCGAGGTCGGCGAGGACACCTCGCTCTCAGAGCTCATCTCGAAGGCGGCACCCTTTAACGTCATCGATGAGGATGAACGTTACGGGAACCTGCTGAAGGGAGGTGACGTCGGCGAGCAGAAGGAGCAGACGAACCTGTCCATCGGGCGCCAGGAACAAAGGCGCTCGGACCGGTACCGGCCGTCCTCCGGCACGCCGCCAAAGCCCTGATACCGAACGCACCCCAGATTGGGCCCCCGGAAGGATCGGGGGAGAGCACGCCCCGGTCGGCCTTCAGGCCGTCGGGGCGTGAGTGCGTCCGGGCCCCTGAGATCGGCCGACGGTTCGTCCCGCTCCCAATGAACAGCAGGATGACTTGAACGGGATGCGTGATCCGGCACACCTGTTCTCAAGCCCCCTCCCTGCCCCGTCTCCCTGTGCTCGACCTCCGCGCCGGCGCCCGTATCCGTCGCTTCGGCGGCCCGTCCCTTCTGGCCCGGCTCGTCGCCATGTTCCGGACCTCCGGCCCTCGCCGGGTGGCCGAGATCCGGTCGGCACTCCGAAACGATGATCTGGACCAGGCGATGCAGGTCGCCCACAGCCTCAAGTCCAGTGCCGCGAATCTGGGCGGCACGGACGTCCAGGCCCAGGCCGAACTCGTTGAGGCCCTGTGCTTCCAGGGCGACGGCGCAGGGGCATCCGAGCAGTTCCTTCGGCTTGAGCGGTCGATGGAGGCTCTGCTCGCTGAACTTCACCGCCTATGCCCCGACCCCACATGAAGCGAGTCGCCCTTGTCGATGACCGCGAGGACCAGCGCGCCCTGACCCACGCCTGGCTCGATGGTCGCTACCACGTACGAACCTTCCGATCCGTCGAGGACGCGGTGCGCGCGCTGCCGGACTGGCGCCCGGCGGTGGTCTTCCTCGACATCATGATGCCCGGCATGGACGGGTTTGCCGGCATCGAGGCCATCCGGAGGCTGGGCGACCCGCTGGATGCAGTGCCGGTCATCGCGTTCACCGCCCACGCCGGACCCGGCGATGAGGCCTATTTCCTTAGGCGTGGATTCCAGGGCATTCTCTTGAAGCCGGTGGTGGACCCTGACGAGTTCATCCGGATGATCGAACGATTCGCCCGGTGATCCCAACCCCTCCATGAACCCCAGCGACCCGGTCCGCAACTTCGTTGATCTGCTTCGGCAGATGACCGGCGTCGCCGGCGCATTCGGCTACGTGGAGGGCCGATGGGTGGCCAAGGTCTATCCGGGACTCGACCCCGACGGGATGGCCGAGGTGTCCGACGGGCTACAAAGGCTCCGGGCCGTCGGTGCCCGCGTCGTGGGCGACGTGGCCCTGGACAAGACGGCCCGCGACATTCCGCTCGGCCCGGTCCGCATGTGCGCCCACTTTCGCTCGGAATCGGGCAACGGCGGCGTGTTTCTGGTGGACCCGAATCCGCGCCCGCTGACCGGGGCGATGGAGGCGAGCGCCCGACAGGCTGCGGACCTCCTGCCTTTCCTCGTGGAGCGGGATCCGGGCCGCCACCCTGAGCTCGGCCGCTACCTCGCCGTGGTTCGGGAGGCGGCCCTGGGGATTCTGCTGGTGGACCTGGAAGGCCTGGTCCAGAACGCGAATCCAGCCGCACTGGATACGCTGGGCGGTTCCGTGGATGAGGTGCAGGGCCAGCCGCTCGAGGCCGTGATCGGGATGAGCGAGGACGACCAACCCATCGAGGAGCTCGTGACCGGGATCTTCGGGCACTACGTGGTCGAGAAGCAGATGGACCACCCGATGAAGGGAAACCGGCACGTCCGCACGAACGTGAACGTGGTCCGGGACGCGGAGGGCAGCCCGTCCTTCCTGCTCGTGATGCTCGAGGACGTGACGGACGAATATCGCCGCAAGCGCCAGCTCGTGGCTGCACGGGACGAGGCGCAGGAGGCGAACCGCGCAAAAAGCGCCTTTCTCGCGAACATGAGCCATGAACTGCGTACGCCGCTGAACAGCGTCATCGGGTTCAGCCAGGTCCTGGAGAAGAAGGCGGGCCAGAAGCTCTCAGAATCGGAGCGCGAGTGGCTAGGTCGGGTGAACTCGAACGGCCGGCACCTGTTGGCCCTCCTGAACGACATCCTGGACCTCTCGAAGATCGAGGCCGGCCGTAGCACCGTCGTATGGGAATCCGTGGACCTGGCGGAACTCGTAGAGCGCACGGTGGGCGAACTCGAGGGACGGGTGCTGGACTCACCGGTGGACCTCCGGATCGAACGGCCCACCACCGTGCGCCCCGTTCAAGCGGACCCCGCCAAGCTTCGGCAGATCCTGACGAACCTGGTGGGCAACGCCATCAAGTTCACCCATGAAGGCGAGGTCGTGGTCCGCCTTGAGACCACTGAAGACGGCACTCCCACGGCCGTGGAGGTGGCGGACACCGGAATCGGGATCCCGGAGGACCAGATGGACTCCGTCTTCAACGCCTTCGAGCAGGTGGACAAGTCCGCCGCCCGGGAGTACGAGGGGACCGGCCTCGGGCTCGCCATCAGCCAGTCGCTGGCCCGGATGATGGGTTTCGAGGTCAGTGCGACCTCTACACTGGGAGAAGGCTCGACCTTCCGGATCCGGATGCAGGACCCCACCTCGTCTCCCGTCGCCCATGACCAAGCCGTCGCGTAAGCTCGTCCTCGTCGTTGACGACGATGCGGATACACGCACCCTGCTCGAAGGTCTGGTGGAGGCCGCCGGACACACGGCGCTCTCCGCGGCGACCGCGGAGCAGGGGTTCCGGATCGCCTACTCCTACCACCCGGACCTGATTCTTCTGGACGTCAACCTGCCGGACCGCTCCGGCCGAAGCGTACTCCGGGAGCTGAAGGCCAACGAGCGAACCGCGACGATCCCGGTCGCTTTCGTCACCGGGGAACGCGGCGTCCCCGAATCGATGGACCTGGTGGGCGTGCTGGACAAGCCCGTGTCCCCTGAGGCGCTCCTGGGCACCCTGAATCGCTGCCTCGACCGGAAGGAGGGCCGGGTCCTGGTGGTGGAAGACTCCGAGGACGACCGGGCGATGATCCTTGGGTTCCTCGAGGGACGGGTTGAGGAAGTCCGGACGGCCGCGAACGGACGAGAGGCCCTGGAGGTGCTGAGCGACTGGAGCCCGGACCTCGTACTCCTGGACCTGGTCATGCCCGAGATGGACGGCTTCGACTTTCTCCGACGGCTGCGGCGAAAGCGTCGATTCCGGAGCCTGCCGGTGGTTGTACTGACCGGCAAGCGGCTCAGCCTGGAGGAAATTCGGGCGCTCAAGGGCCGCGGTGCACATCTGCACGGGAAATCCGACGGGGTGACGAAGAACCTTCGGCAGAGCCTTCAGCGGTTCCTCACGTAACGAGAGGCCCGAAGCCAGTCTACTTCGGCACGCTCAGGAGGCTCGGCCCGGTACCGAGGCGGAGGACCACCTTCAGCCGGCTCCTCGCCGCTGGTACGGCCGCTTGGGCCGGAGCTTCGACTCCGGTACCCTCTCCCGTGATGTTGCTCGGGGCTTCGTATGGGGCCGCCGCACCCGGTTCGTGTGAATTGCGCCCGGTCCACCTGAGACGAGAGCCGGCGCTGGTTCCGTTGGGCCCCTTCCCCTGAAGAGGGTGGACTTCCCCTGAAGAGGGTGGGCTTCCCGTCGCCGGGGTCAGGGTGCGCCGCCGCGAACGCCCGGCGCTGGAACCCTACGCAGGCGCCCCGGAGCCCTGTCTCACAGAACAAGGAACCGATCGATGGCAAGCGAAGGGAAACAGAGGTCGAATCAGGTGGCGGGAAAACTCCACCGCAATGAATCCACGAAAGCGAGAAGAGAGATATGGAAGGCCGTGGATAAAGCTGCGGATCGGGCTCCGGAAGCGGCCCTGAAACGACTCCGGGGAGACCCCAGGGAGGCATTGGCGCCGGGAGTCCCGGTTTCGCACGACGACCTCAACCCCCGCCCTGGCGATACGGCGACCTTCGGTGTTGTGGGGATGGGGTATGTGGGGCTGCCCCTGGCCATGGAGGTGGCCGGGTCGGGCTCCCGTGTCCTGGGCTTCGACGTACAAGCGTCGGTGGTGGACTCCGTGAACCGGGGCGAGAGCCACATCCAAGACATCGACTCACCCCAGGTGGCCGCTTTCCGGGAATCGGGGCTGCTCGAGGCCACGCTGGACTCGTCCCGACTGGCCGAGTGCGACGTCATCTCCATCTGCGTGCCCACCCCCCTGGGCAAGACCCGCGACCCGGATGTCTCCTACATCCTGGCGGCAGGCCGTGAGGTTGCAGCCCACCTGAGGCCAGGCCAGCTGATTGTCCTGGAGAGCACCACCTATCCGGGCACCACCCGCGACGTACTCCTCCCTCTGCTCGAGGAGGCCGGAGCCGGCGCCGGGCCCGGCGGTCGTGACCTGAAAGTGGGACGGGACTTCTTCCTCTGCTTCTCGCCCGAACGGGTGGATCCGGGCAACGCCACCTGGAAGACCCACAACACGCCCAAGGTGATCGGGGGCCTCACGCCCACCTGTCTCGAGGTGGGGGTGGCCGCCTACTCCCGCTTCATCGAGACCATGGTGGAGGTCTCCTCGCCCGA
>SKVI01000149.1 GCA_007129525.1 Gemmatimonadota bacterium
ACCCACCCCATGGACCTCATTCCCCGGAATGTGGCCAACTTCACCCGGCAGCTCCGGCGCATCGGGGGGATGTTCGACTGGGACCACACGGTGGACACCACCCAGCCCGAGTATTACCGCTGGACCCAGTGGCTCTTCCTCCAGCTCTTCCGCAACGGCCTGGCCGAACGGAAGGAGGCACCGGTGAACTGGTGTCCCTCGTGCATGACGGTGCTGGCCAATGAGCAGGTGATGGCGGGGCTCTGCGAGCGATGCGACACCCCCGTGGAACAGCGGCGCATCGCCCAGTGGTTCTTCCGGATCTCCGACTACGCCGAGCGGCTCCTGGACAACCTCCGGGAGATGGACTGGTCCGAGACCACCAAGAAGGCCCAGGAGAACTGGATCGGCCGCAGCGAAGGGGCACTCCTGCGCTTCCCGGTGCTGGGGGTCGAACCCACCCCCGAACTGGTGGAGAGCGCCACCGAGGAGTCGGACGCAGGCGAGGGCAGCACCGTCGCCCCCTCCATCGACGACGAGCTCCTCCTGGAAGTCTTCACCACTCGCCCCGACACCGTCTTCGGCGCCAGCTACATGGTCCTCGCCCCGGAGCATCCCCTGGTGGATGCCCTCACCATCCCCGAGCAGCGGGACGAGGTGGAGGCCTACCGGGAGCGGGTGCGGAAGATGGACATGGTGGCCCGCAAGAAGGTGGAGAAGGAGAAGACGGGCGTTTTCACCGGAGGGTACTGCCGCAACCCGGCCACCGGGCAGGAGATTCCGGTCTGGATCGCCGACTATGTTCTCATGGAGTACGGGACCGGCGCCATCATGGCGGTGCCGGGCCACGACGAGCGGGACTTCGAGTTCGCCTCCCGCTTCGATCTGCCCATCCCCCGGGTGGTGGCGGCCCCCGGCGAAGACCCCGATACCCCCCTGGAGGAGGCGTACGTGGGCCCCGGCCACCTGGTGAACTCCGGGGAGTTCGACGGCCTGGAGGTGGACGAGGCCATCGGCCAGATCACCGAGTGGCTGAGCGAGCAGGGGCTGGCCGAGGCCCGGGTCAACTACCGGCTCCACGACTGGTGCATCTCCCGGCAACGCTACTGGGGCCCGCCCATCCCCATCGTCCACTGCGACGCCTGCGGGGCCGTGCCGGTGCCCGACGACCAGCTCCCGGTGACACTGCCCCGGGTAGAGGACTTCAGGCCCGACGAGTCCGGCGTGAGCCCGCTGGCCCGGGTCCGGGAGTGGTATGAGACCGAGTGCCCGGAGTGCGGCGAGCCGGCCCGGAGGGAGACCGACGTCTCCGACACCTTCCTGGACTCGGCGTGGTACTTCCTCCGCTATCCCTCCACCGACCTGGACGGGGTGGCCTTCGACCCGGCAATCACCCGGACGTGGCTTCCGGTGGACTGCTACATCGGCGGCAACGAGCACGCGGTTCTCCACCTGCTCTACGCCCGCTTCATCACCATGGCGCTCCACGACCTGGAGTGGCTGGACTTCGAGGAACCCTTCTCCCGGTTCCGGGCCCACGGGCTCATCGTGCGGGAGGGCTCCAAGATGTCCAAGTCCAAGGGGAACGTGGTGGTGCCCGATCCCATCATCGAGGAGTACGGCGCCGACACCTTCCGGCTCTACCTCATGTTCCTGGGCCCCTTCGAGGAGGGCGGCGACTACCGCGACGCCGGCATCCAGGGGCCCTTCGGCTTCCTGAAGCGGCTCTGGGAGACGGTGGTCCCGGTGGACGCGCTTGGGGACGGGCCACCGGACCCCGAGGTGGAGCGGAAGCTGCACCAGACCATCGAGCAGGTGACACGCCAGGTCCCCGAGCTGGGCTACAACACCTCCATCGCCGCCATGATGGAGTACCTGAACGCGGTGCGGTCCGGGGGAAGGCAGGCGACCCGGTCCGAGGTGGAGCCGCTGGTGCCCCTCATCGCCCCCTTCTGCCCTCACCTGGCCGAAGAGCTGTGGTCCCGGCTGGGACACGACGAAAGCATCTTCCAGGGCGCCAACTGGCCCGCCTGGGACCCCGAGAAGACCGTGGAAGACACCGTCACCTTGGCCGTCCAGGTGAACGGGAAGGTCCGGGCGACCGTGGAGATCCCGGCCGACACCTCCGAGGCCGAGGCACTGGAGCGGGCCCGACAGGAGCCCAACGTGAACCGATACCTCGACGGGGCCGAAATCCGGCGGGTCATCTACGTGCCGGACCGCCTGTTGAACCTGGTGGTTGGATGAAGGCGCCGAGGCGCCACCCGCCCCACCGGAGCACCCACTCGCCCTTCCCACCCCACCACCCCCTGACAGCCAAGCCATGTCCCAGAAGCTGACGCCGTCCGAGACCAGAACCGACCCTGCCGCCCACGGCCTCCGCCTTCCGGACCCGGACACCCTCCGGCTGGCCATCGACGCCGTGCGGGTGCTCTCCATGGACGCGGTGGAGAAGGCCAGCTCGGGCCACCCGGGGACTCCCATGGCGCTGGCGCCGGCCGGCTACCTTCTCTGGCGGCACCACCTTCGCCACAATCCGGCCAATCCCCTCTGGCCGGACCGGGACCGCTTCGTCCTCTCGGTGGGCCACGCCAGCATGCTCATATACTCGCTCCTGCACCTCACGGGGTACGACCTGCCTCTGGAGGAGCTGAAAGACTTCCGGCAGTGGGGAAGTCGCACCGCGGGTCACCCCGAGTCGCACGAGACCCCGGGAGTGGAGACCACCACCGGCCCCCTTGGACAGGGGGTGGCCAACTCGGTGGGCATGGCCCTGGCAGAACGCTGGCTGGCGCACCGCTTCAACCGCCCGGGACACGAGGTGGTGGACCACTACACCTACGCCTTCTGCTCCGACGGCGACCTCATGGAGGGGATCAGCCACGAGGTGGCGGAGATCGCCGGACACCAGCGGCTGGGCAAGCTGATCTGGATCTTCGACGACAACGAGATCACCATCGAGGGCTCCACCAACCTGGCCTCGTCCACCAACCAGCTCCGGCGCTTCGAGGGGTACCGGTGGCACGTGCAGCAGGTGGATGACGGAAACGATCTCGAGGCGCTGGACCGGGCCATCCGGGCCGCCCGGGCCGAGCCCAACCGCCCATCGCTTATTGCGCTCCGCACCACCATCGCCTGGGGAAGCCCCAACATGGCCGGCAAGGCGGCGGCCCACGGTGCTCCCCTGGGAGCCGAAGAGATCCGCCGCACCAAGGAGAACCTGGGCTATCCGAGCCAGGAGCCCTTCTGGGTTGCCGACGAGGCCCGGGAGGAGTGGGCCCGGGCCCAGCCCCGGGGCGCCGCCCTGGAGGATGAGTGGACCGAGCGCTTCGAGGCGTACCGGGAGGCCCACCCGGAGCTGGCGGCCGAGTACCGCTCATTCCTCTCGGGCGAACTTCCCGATGGCTGGGAGGAGCGGGTGCCGGACCTGATGGACCAGGAGAAGGCCGAGGCCACCCGGGCCAGCTCCGGCAAGGTGCTGCAGGGGCTGTCGGCGGGGATCCCGAACCTGGTGGGGGGCTCCGCCGACCTGGGGCCCTCCAACAAGACCCAGCTGAAGGAGTTCGACTCCCTCATGCCCGAGACCCCCGGGGGACGGAACCTCCACTTCGGGGTCCGGGAGCACGGGATGGGCGGGATCCTGAACGGGATGGCCCTCCACGGCGGAGTGCGTCCCTTCGGCGGCACCTTCCTGATCTTTTCCGACTACATGCGGCCCTCCATGCGACTGGCTGCCCTCATGGGAGTGCCGGTGACCTACGTCTTCACCCACGACTCCATCGGTCTGGGCGAAGACGGCCCCACCCACCAGCCGGTGGAGCACCTGCTGGCGCTCCGGGCCATCCCAAACCTCATGGACCTGCGGCCCGGCGACGCGGTGGAGACGGCCGAAGCGTGGAAGCTGGCGGTAGAGCGGAGCGACGGCCCGGCCTTCCTGTCGCTGACCCGGCAGGGGGTGCCGCCCCTGGACCGGAGCCGCACCACGGACCTCTCCGGCATCCGGCGCGGCGGCTACGTCTTCCGCGCCGAGTCCGACGACGCTCCGCAGGTCATCCTCCTGGCCTCGGGCTCGGAGCTGCATCTGGCGGTGGAGGCAGCGGAGACGCTGGAGGGCGAGGGTGTGGCCACCCGGGTGGTGAGCCTGCCCTCGTGGTTCCTCTTCAGCCGGCAGGACCGGGCGTACCGCGACGAGGTACTGCCTCCGGAGGTAACGGCCCGGGTCGCCATGGAGGCCGGCACGCCCCTGGGATGGGAGCGGTGGGTGGGAGATGAAGGCGCCGTGGTGGGGATCGACACCTTCGGCGCCTCGGCTCCCGGCGACATTCTGTTTCGGAAGTACGGCATCACCGCCGAGGCCATGGCGGAGCGGGCCCGGACCCTGATCTGACCCGAACCGCCCACCTGACCGGAACCCGCCACCAGGCCCGGCGTACGCTGGCCCGGATCGGGGGCTGCCTGGCCAAACGGTTGCCACGCCGAGGCTTCGTCTACAGATTCGTGTTCTTCAAGATCAAGAAATTGCGTCCCCGACCCACCTGAGGCTCCCCTGGAGTGACGGGCCGTACTGCAGGATCCTGAACCCACTCGCGGCAAGGAAGGCGATGGCTGACACCGAGAGGCACACTCGACAGACGACCGACCCGGGCTCGGACCCGGAGAACGGTGCCCGCCAGGGGCGGCTGGGTCGTACTGTCGCCCTCGTGGTCATCCTCACCGTCTTCTGGATCATCCTCTCGGGCCGCATCGG
>SKVI01000046.1 GCA_007129525.1 Gemmatimonadota bacterium
AGCTCGGGGGTGAAGTACCGCTCGGCATTGGAGAGGGTCTGCTTGCGGACGTAGTCGTCCGGAACCCGGTCCAGGTTCGCTTTCGTCACCTCCAGGTAGTAGCCGAAGACCTTGTTGAAACCCACCTTGAGCGAGCCAATCCCCGTCCGCTCCCGCTCCCGGGTCTGGAGGCCGGCAATGAACTCCCGGGCGCCGTCCCGGGTTTCGCGCAGCTCGTCCAGCTCGGCGGAAAATCCCGTCCGGATGACCCCCCCGTCCTGGAGGTTGGGAGGCGCCTCGGCCGAGATCCCCTCGTCGATGAGGCGGGCCACGTCGCCCAGGGGGTCCATCTCTACGGTGAGGGTTCGAAGAAGGGAGGCCCGGGCATCCTCACCCGCCTCCTTCAGCTCGGGGAGGCGGGCCAGCGACCGGCCCAGGGAAAGCAGCTCCCGGGGATTGATCCGGCCCGAGCCCACCTTCCCCGCCAGCCGCTCCAGATCGTGAATGGGCTCCAGCGCCTCCCGGAGCCGGCGCCGGAGCTCCGGCGAGTCCACCAGCTCGGCCACCGTCTCCTGCCGGCGGCGAATCTCGTCCAGCTCCACCAGGGGCCGCAGGATCCACTGCCTGAGGAGGCGGGCGCCCATGGCGGTGACGGTGTCGTCCAGGACCGCCACCAGCGTCCCCCCCTCCTCACCACTCCGCAGCGGCTCCACCAGCTCCAGGTTCCGGCGCGTCATCTCGTCCAGGACCATCTCCCGGCCCGGGCGGCGGATGGAGGGCGGCTGCAGGTTCTCGGCCCCCGCGGGCTGTGTGTCCCGGATGTACTGCACCAGGGCTGCGGCGGCGGCCACCAGGGGCGTGTCGTGGGACTGGAACCCCAGCCCGTCCAGCGAGAGGATCCGGTAGTGGCGGAGGAGCTCGTCTCGGCCCAGCTCGGCGTCGAAGAGCCAGTCGTCGCGGACGGTGCGGGTGGCCCGGAGGGCCGGGCCCTCGGGGCCCAGGGCCTGGCGGAGAGGGTCCGGGGGGGCGGCCCCGTCTGCGGACCCGGAGCCGGAGTGGGGCCGAGGTCCGACCCCCTTTCCCGGCGAACGGACGGACGGTGCGGCCAGGCGCCCGTCCAGTGCGGCCAGGCGCTCGTCCAGGGATCGGGGAATCAGGAGCTCCGCCGGATCCACCCGGCCCAGCTCCGAGCCCAGCCCGTCCAGGGGCACGGCCTGCACGGTAAGCTCGCCGGTGGAGAGGTCCGAGGCGGCAAGCCCCACCACCTCCGTGCCGTCAGGGCCCCGGGCGGGGATCGAGAGGGCCACCAGAAAGTTGTTGCGCCGGGCCTCCAGGAGGTTGTCGTGGACCACCGTCCCGGGGGTCACTGTCTCCACCACCTCCCGGCGGACGATCCCCTTCGCCTCCGACGCGTCCTCCACCTGCTCGCAGATGGCGGCCCGCCGGCCCAACTTCACCAGCCGTCCCAGGTACTCGTCCAGCGCCTTGGCCGGGACCCCGGCCATGGGGACCTCGGCCGCCGCGCCGTTGTTGCGCGAGGTGAGGGTGAGCCCCAGGAGGCGGGAGCCCTCCTGCGCGTCGTGGTTGAAGAGCTCGTAGAAGTCACCCACCCGAAAGAAGATGAGGGCGTCGGGATGCCGGGACTTGGCCTCCCGCCACTGCTTCATGAGGGGCGTGTCTTCAGACGTCGCCATCGCGGGGGTGGATAGGGGCTCGGGAGATGTGCGCGCGGTTCGCCGGCAGGGAGCGGGTCCGGGTCCGGCGACGGCCCGGAGGCGGAGGCGCCCGCCTGACGAAAAAGGATACCCCGAAGGGGGGATGGGGATCAACCGTCCGGGCCGGGGATCAACCGTCGGGTCCGGCAACCGCTGGAATGACCGAGACACCCCCGACCCCTTCGAACCCACGGTCGAAGGTGCCGACCCGGCCGTCCGCCACCTTTCGGGCAACGGTCACGACGGCCGCGTCTGCAAAGCTGAGCCCTCGTTTTCCCTCGGCGCGAAAGGTTTCGAGACTCGGCAGGAAGACGTCGGAGCAGGGAATGAAGACCAGTTCCGCCGCCGCCATCATCTGGTCCGCAACCCGGACGGCAGTACCGTGATCGATCCGCATCTGGATGACCGTGACCAGCTCGAGAAAAACATATTCCAGCAGGACCCCATCACCCCACTCGCCGTCCAGAAATCGCCTCATGACCTCGTCGGCGGCCTGGTGGTGCCTGTCATGGGGATTCAGGTGAGCCACCAACAAGCTCGTGTCGAGCACGATCACCGGCTTCGCTCCACCCCGTAGACCACGGAGTCCACCTCCTCGCTCAAGCCTTCGTCGTCGGCTGGAAACGGAAGGGGCCGCAGGTCTGCCAGCGACCCCGTTCTCGGCTCCTGTCCGGGACGCGACAGATAGACCTCAATGGCCTCATTCACGGTCTGCCCGATGGTGCGGCCGGTGAGTGCAGCTCGGGCCTTGAGCGCTCGATAGGCGCGTTCGTCCAGGTTGCGGATCGTGGTATCCATGCATCATAGTAACACATGTGTGCGTTGTGGTACATATCACTCACGCCTCGTATTCTACCGATCCGGAAACGGCAGTTCCACCCGCACCACCGAGGGTACGTCCAGGTCGTCCACCGCCAGGGTATGGAGGCGACCGTCGCGAATCCGTGGTGGGAAATGCGGCGGGGTTCGAACCCCGAGGCGCACGGAGGTCAGGTAGTCACCCGTGGGATCGAAGACGTCGAAGTGAGCGGGGTCGTCCTCCTCCTGGAAGCGGCGGACCCAGAGCCGGCTCCGGTCGTCCACCACCAGTTGTCCCAGAACGGGCTTCGTCTCGGGCATGACGCGGATGATTTCTCGCGCGAATCGCTCCTCCTCGGGGTCCCGCTCCCGGGCCGCCTGCACGAACTCCGCATGGTCGTCGGCGGTGACGGGCGACGGTGGCAGGTCGACCTCGATCACCAGGGTAGTGTCGCCCCGGGCATTCAGCCGGGCAATCCGGTAGGCGTCGCTCATGGCGACCCATACGGCCCCCGCGGGATCGACGGCCGAGAGTAGCGAGGCCCGAAAGGGAATCGGTCGGAAAGACCATCCCCCTTCGAGCGGCACGACGTAGGAGTGGGTTTCCACGGTGCCCAGTTGGATCGTGTCCTGGCTCCCGGAGGGCGGATCGTGGGACACCAGATGATGCTCGGCGGCGGCCTCGTTTACCCCCGCCTCGGGAGGTCCCTGCCTCTGCGTCAACGAATGAGCAGAGGAGGTCCAGATCCGCCCTGACTCGTCCACCATCCCGTCCCAGAGGTAGCCGTACTGCCGGACGAACATCGGCATCCGGCTTACCTCGTCGCCCTCCGGTGTGAGCCGGAGGAGCTGCCACTGCCCGTGATCCTGCACCCAGAATGTGCCGTCCGGCGCCCGGGCCAGGCCGTTCGCCTGTCGGATCTCGCCAGGCCCCCCTCCCTCTCGGGCCACGGTCCGTCGAAAGGAGCCGTCGGGCTCGAAGGCCCGGAGTTCGGCAGCCTGAAAGTCCAGCACGTAGATGGCGCCGTCGGTTCCCACCTCGATGCCCCGCACGTCGCCGAAGACGAAGTTCGGATCTCCCTCCAGCACACCGATGCTCAGGTCCGGGAAAAGCGACTGGGGCTCCTCCGGGGGCAGAGGGCCGTACCGGACCCGCTCCACCCCATCCGGGAGGGTGTCCCGTACCGCCTCGACGGCGGCGGAACCGTCGGAGGCGTCGCAGCCCGTGAGGGCCGGGATCGTCAGAGTCGAGGCCAGGAGGACCAGACCGAGAAGGGGGCTGGGGCGCTGGCGGCAGGAACGGACGGTCATCATCCCGGCCTCCGATCCAGCTCCGCCACCACCACGTGCTCCACGTCCATCTCGTCGGTGAGGACTCCGACGACGTAGTCGGAGCCGATCTCCAGGGGTTCAAAGCGACGCGGAAGCTCAAGGCGGGCTGCGACCTCGCCGTCAGGGCAGAGGACCACCCAGTGGGCGGTAGGCTCTGCGGCCTCGGGATAACGCTCGACCCAGATGGAGCCCTCCACGAGCACGTCTGGCCCGAAGAAGCGGATCCCGAGGTCCCCACCGTCGGCGACCGAAGGCGTTCCGTCGCCGCAGCCCGAGAGGCCAAGCGCTACGAGGGCCAGGACGCAGGAGCGGAGGCCGGCTGGCCGGTCCGGTGCCGGAGGAGGACGCAACATGGCAGCTCCGAGGCGGGAGGAAGGGAGCGGACTCCCACTCAATCTGCCGCCTGGGCGGAGAATGGCAAGCCGGGAGGCCGGGGATGGTTGGGCGACGGGATCACCGCCCGTCAGGTGAGTCACGCTCCTCCGCTCGTCCGAGAGTTTCTCTCTTCGAGCCCGGCTCCTCTTCCGCCGGCCTGACCGCCTCCTCCAGCTCATCCGTCGTTCCCTCCCGCGAGTTCGACTCCTCCCCCGTTCGATCCGGCCCATAATCCGCCGGCTCCGACGCGCCCGCCCTCGCATCCGGCTCTCCCCCCACCGGATCCAGTGCATCCATGGCGCGGAACATGAGGTCCCGAAGCTCCCCGTTGGCCGGGTCGTCGACGTTTCCGCTGAAACGTGCCGCCGCCGTGTGCCACTGGGGATCGATGCCCCGTTCGCGGTTGGTCTGCTCCAGAGTCTGGGACGGCCGATCGGGCGACTCCCCGACCCGACCCACCCCGGTAGTCCGGGGCCGCTGGGGCAGCGGCCAGCCCTTGCGGTCGAA
>SKVI01000014.1 GCA_007129525.1 Gemmatimonadota bacterium
ACCGACAGCCCGCAACCGGGCGCTGGGGTCGCCGATTTCATCGGTCACCTCGAGGACCGGGCCCCGGCGTGGATGGAAACCTACGGCATCCCCGGCAGCAGCTTCGCTCTGGTGGTGGATGGGGACCTGCTGTGGTCCAAGGCCTTCGGGTACGCGGACCCCCGCGAGGACCGAGTCATGGAGTTGAACGCGGTGTACAGGGTGGAATCCCTTTCGAAGCCGGTGACGGCCTGGGGCGTCATGCAGCTGGTGGAAGCGGGCCGCGTCGATCTGGACGACGCCGTGGAATCCCGGCTCTCGGGCTTCCGCCTTCCACCCTCCGAGTTCGACACCGACGAAGTGACGGTCCGCCGGCTCCTGAGCGGGACTGCCGGCTTTCCCCTGGGAACCCTGGGCATGGAGTACGCTCCGGGCGAGCCCATGCCCTCCCTCGAGGATCTACTCCGGCAGGAGGCCCGGTTGGTGGCCCCACCGGGAGCGGGCTTCACCTACTCCAATCCAGGGTTCAACCTCCTGGAGCTGCTGGTCCAGGAGGTGACGGGCCAGGATTTCGGGGAGTACATGGAAGCGCGAGTCCTCCGGCCTCTGGGCATGGCCGATGCCGTGTACGGATGGAGCCCACCGCTGGCCGAGCGGATCCCAGTGGGACACGACCTCTCGGGTGCCACGGTGGAGCACTACACCTACCCGGACCGGGGCGCGGGCGGCCTCTTCGCCACGGTGGAGGACATGGCCCGATTCGCTGCGGCGGGGATGTACGGGCGCCCGAACGGAAGCGATCGGGTGTTGGAGGAGGCCTCCGTTCGGCGACTCCACACCGTGGAGGCCACCGACCTGGGCATCTACGGACTGGTGGCCGACGGATACGGGCTGGGCCACTTCGTAGAGAACCTTCCCGACGGCCAACTGGCGGTCTTCCACGGGGGCCAGGGAAACGGCTGGATGACCCACATGCACTGGGTTCCAGCCAGCGGCGACGGGATCGTGATCCTCACGAACAGCCAGCGAAGCTGGCCGTTCATCGCCCGGGTACTCGGCGACTGGGCCACGTGGCGAGACGTAGGGCCCGTCGGCATGGAGCGCATCATCGCCGCCGGCGCCGCTCTGAAGGGGCTGGTGGTGCTGATCCTCCTGATGGTGTCCTGGCGCGCCTGGCGCCTGGGTCGGCTCGTGACGGCCCGAAGCCGGGGGACGGCACTCCCTGCTTCACGGGAAAGAGGGTTTGGAGTAGCTGAGCTCCTCTCAGGGCTCGGCCTGGGCGGGCTCCTTCTCTGGGCCGTGACGCGCGAATATTTCTTCTTCAACTCGGTCTTTCCCGCCACCTCCGCTTGGCTGGGCTGGTCCCTGGCACTCCTGGCCGCCGTTCTCGTCGCCGGGGCGCTGGCCCCCGCCCTCCTCCCCTCAGTGGAATGAGGGTCGGAGGCGATCCCCTGCGCCGGACACCCCCTCGGCCGGACGGGCGCCAGTGGGCCTCTCAATCGGCTCGCCCCGCCGAAGCGTCCGGGGCCCCCAGAAGGCCACGGCGGCGAGCGCAGTCCCCCATTCCAGGACGAGGCGGATCGGCCGAATGGCCTCGTCCATCCCCAGGAACTCCCCGGTGAAGTTGTGCATGAAATGGAGAACGATCACGGCCAGGACACTCCTGCCGGTGTTGTTGTAGACCCAGGTATAGAGGACGGCCGCAGGCAGGATCCCCCAGAGGAAGTCCAGGGGTGTGGGTGAGGCGCGCGCGAAGGCGTCGAAGTACCCTGGGAGGGCGAAGAGGGGGAGGTGCCAGCTCCACCAGATGAGACCCAGCACCAGGCTCGCCGCGAGAGCGTTCCATCGCAGTTGGAGACGATCCAGAAGGTAGCCCCTCCACCCGATCTCCTCGGGTAGGGGGCCGACGATGAGGATGAAGACCACGAAGGCCGCCAGAGAGGTCGGATCCAGGAGCCGGACTCCCGCGCCACGGAGGTCCAGTGGCGCCGGGGTGACGCCCGCGACCACGCCCATGATGGCGGCCGCGCCGGTCAGGATCGGGAAGAGGAGGAGGATGACGAGCCACCACCGCCATGGGATCCGCCGGGGATCCACGATGCGCACCGCCAGATCCCGGACACCCTCGCGCCCGTACACGACCCCGGACATCACCCACCCGCCCCGGAAGACCCCCGCGCCCCCCACGTAGAAAAGGATAGAGGAGGGCCACTCCCAGACTGTCTCACCAAACGCCCCGGCCAGCATCCAGAACGTCCAGGTCCACCCGTGCGAGAAGGCGAGAAAGAGGAGGATGTCCTTTGATCGCCACGAACGCGCAGCCGGGTCAGGCGTCATGGGGCGGCTCCGTTCCACCGTCATCGGCGCCCTCCCGCTGGCCGAGAAGGAACCCCAGGGCAAACCCCATGGCCCAGGCGAAGGCCGCCCCGAAGACGACGGCGAACCGGGTGTCCGGATCCTCGCGCACCCGGCGGAGGGCGCCCCGGAGGGCTGGCTGTTGCTTCGTGTTCGTCCTCTTCTTCATGGTAGATAAACCCTCCGGCCGGGTCCGGCGAAATCGAGAGGAGCATGGGAAGTGACGAGCCAACGGACCGAGCCGAAGGAGGAGGCCACGAGCCGGGAGCAACGAAGGGTCGCGAACCAGGACCACCCCGGTGCTGGCGGGGGTGCCGGGTGCGGCCTTCCGGGCGACCGCTATCAGGGGCAGAGGGCCGTCAGCCATACATAGTCCGGATTGCAAGACCGGTGCCCGGGACGACGCGTCGCGCAAGGGAGTGCGGGCTCGGGATCCGTCGTTTCCGAAGGCTCGGCTCAGAGGGCGCGACCAGCCGAGGGCAGTCGCCCCACGGGGGCCAACTCCCGCCTGGAGCCGTCGCCAGCGGCACGAGGCCGTCCTGACCCATGGATGGGACAAAATGCCCACTGCCGGTTTCCATGTGGCTCCTGCCGGATCCCTGTCCCATCGTCAGTCCACGTTCAAACGCTATCCGGTCGCCCAGAAACTCGCGGTCCGCTTCGGCGCCGGCGGCATTGGTCTCAGCAACGAGTCCCGGCACCGAACGTGCATTACGGTTCACAGAGATCCCTGTCCTGGGGCTCCGGGGACTGTCCGATGGGCGCCCCGCTCCCCCGCGCCTTGGGCTGCCGCGAAGCGAAACGTATCGAGCCAATCATGGGCCTCTCACGGTTCAGAACAGCGATCCTCCTCCTCGCCGGCGGAGCCACCTCGGGGTGCTTCGCCCACACGCCGGCGATCCCGGGCCCGGGCAGACCACCGCCGCCCGCGAGCGTCGCGGCCCTCGACGAGGTCGGGTTGTACGAGATGGACCAGGGGGTCCTATGGGCCCTGAACCGCTCCCAACAGGAACCGGCGCCGGCCCAGGCCGAGGACGAGGCGCCCACGACCGACCGGATCATCCTCCCCTTCCTTTTCTACACTCCGGAGACGAAGCTGGCTGCGGGCGTGGTGGCCACCGGATATCGGCGCCTTGAGCCGGACCTCCCTCCTTCCAGTTTGCTCGGCGCTGTCACGGTCACGGCCCGGCGCCAGGTGTCTTTCGAGGTCACCTCGGAGCTACATCGTCCGGACGGAGGCCGGATCGACGCCGAGGCCCGCTTCAGCCACTTCCCGGACCGCTTCTTCGGTGTGGGACCAGGCACGCCCGACGAAGCCGAGGAGGCCTACACCTCCCGCACGGCCCAGCTTGAGCTCCGACTCCAACGCCAGGTGCGGTCCGGCTTCCGGGTGGGCCCTCAGGCCACCTTTCACTGGGAAGACGTGGTGGAGGCCGAGGAGGAGGGGCTCCTGGCCGAGGGCAACCTCACGGGCGCCGAAGGGGGGAGATGGTTCGGGGTCGGGGCCCTCTCTACCTACGACACCCGGGACCACGTCCTGCAGCCACGGCGGGGCACGTATTTCGAGGCTTCAGCCCTCTGGTTTCCAGGGGGGCTGGGGACCACGGCCTACCACCGGGGCGTGCTGGACGCACGCCGGTTCGTTCCCCTGGGAGACCGCAGCACCCTCGCCTACCGGGCCTACGTGGAGGGATCAGCGGGCGACGTGCCGGTCCTCCTCCTGCCCTTCCTGGGGGGACGAGAGCGGCTGCGGGGCTACTATGAGGGACGGCTTCGCGATCGGTTCGTGGGCTCGGTCCAGGCGGAGGCCCGCTTTCCGCTCTGGTGGCGTCTCGACGGGGTGGCCTTCGGGGAGGCGGGCCAGGTCGCTCCTCGCCTGGGAAAACTGCTCTCGGGGCGGGCAGAGCTCTCCGCCGGCGCAGGACTCCGGTACCGCGTCTCCGACGACGGGGCCCGCATCCGACTGGACTTCGCCGTGGGTCGGAGGGGTAGCGGCCTATACCTCACGATCGGGGAGGCGTTCTGATGAGGGAATCCACCGCAGAGGCCGGAAAGCGGCAGGGCCGGACCCGAAGCCGCTGGCTCGTGGCCGGCCTCATCGTAGGGCTCGGCGGCGCGCTGGCACTGTTCCAAGCCTTCCGTGTTACGTTGCGGGCCGACCTGGAGCGGGTGTCAGGACGGGCCACCGTACTCCCGTCCCCCTTCGGGCCGATGGAATACCTGGAGGGAGGCCAGGGGCCGCCCGTCCTCCTCGTGCACGGCGCGGGGGGAGGATTCGACATGGGCGAGCTCATGGCCGAGGTCCTGCTGGGGGAAGGGTTCCGGTGGATCTCTCCCTCCCGCTTCGGCTATCTCGGCTCCGGGGTGC
>SKVI01000156.1 GCA_007129525.1 Gemmatimonadota bacterium
CATGAGGGTGAGGAAGCGCTCCCGGTCTCCCACCAGCACGGGCTGGTCGAAGTAGCGGTTCTTCTTCAGCCGGTTCTCGATGGGCTGGGGCGCCACGTTCTTGCCCCCGGCGGTGACGATGATGTCCTTCTTGCGGTCGGTGATCCTGAGAAAGCCGTCGGCGTCCATCTCACCCACGTCACCGGTATGGAACCAGCCGTCGTCGTCGATGACCTCGCGGGTATCTTCGGGACGCTTGTAATACCCCTTCATGACCTGCGGACCCCTCACCAGGATCTCGCCGTCCTCGGCGATCCGGACCTCGGTGCCCGGCACGGGTTTGCCCACCGTCCCGATACGAAAGTTGGCGGGAAAATCCTCCGGGGTGTTCACGTTGGTGACCGGACTCGTCTCGGTAAGGCCGTAGCCTTCCAGAATCATGATCCCCGCCGAGAAGAAGAACTTGTTGATCTCCGGCGAGAGGGGCGCTCCACCGCTCACGAAGTACCGGAGCCGGCCTCCCACCCCTTCGTAGATCTTCTTGAATACCAGGGCGCTGGCCAGGCGATACTGGAGGCGGGTTCCGGCTCCGGGCGTCCGGCCCGCCAGCCGGGCCTCGGCGTAGCGACGCCCCACCTTCGACGCCCATCCCACCAGAATGCCCTTGATCCCGGAGGCGTCCATGACCTTCGCGTAGACCTTCTCGTAGAGCCGAGGAACCGAGACCACCACCGTGGGTCGGACCATCTTCAGGTCCTCGGGGACCGTGTCGATGGCACGGGCGTAGCTGATGCAGCACCCCCGGTTGAAGAGGAGGTAGTCCACCATCCGCTGAAAGACGTGCGACAGCGGCAAGAAGGAGAGGGTGACGTCGGTTTCGTCGAGGGGAAGGCAGGTCGAGGCGGCCCGGACATTCGAGTGGAGGTTGTTGTGCGAGAGCATGACCCCCTTCGGGTCGCCGGTGGTCCCCGAGGTGTAGAGGATGGTGGCGGTATCCTGGGGCTGTGCCGATTCGGCCTCGGCCCGGAACGCCTCCAGGGAGCCGCCCTCGCCTCCCTTCTCCAGAAAATCGGCCCAGGAAAGGGTAGCCTCGGGGAGCTCTCCCCCTGGAGGATCGAAAACCACCACCCACTCCAGATCCGGACAGTCGCCCCGGATCTCCTGCATCTTGTCCAACTGCTCCGGGGTGGAGCAGAAGACCAGCCGTGCCCCTGAGTTCTTCAGGATGTAGGCCACCTGACCCGGGGTGAGGGTGGCGTAGACCGGCACGTCGATGACGCCGGAGGTGAGGCAGCCGTAGTCGGCCAACGCCCACTCCGGCCGGTTTTCCGCCAGGATGGCCGCCCGATCACCCCGCTGGAGGCCCAACTCCCCCAGGCCTCCGGCCACGGCCCGGACCCGCTGCAGGGCCTCGCCGTAGGTGATGGAGGGCCAGTCCCCGTCGTCATAGTAGCGGAAGGCCGGGTGGTCCGGCATCCGGTCCACCACCTCGAAGAACACGTCCACGAGGGTGCCCTCGGGGAGGTCCGCCGGGTTGGACGCATAATCGGTCTGGCTCATCACCTGACTCCTGGAGCTTGGAGGCTTCTGTATGGGACCCGTTTCGTCCTCAGTCCAACTGGATGTCGATCTCCACCGGCATGTCGGAGCGAAGGGAGTGGAAGACGCTGCAGTACTTGTCCCTGGAGAGCTGGACGGCCCGCTCCACCTTGGCCCGATTCTCCTCACCGGCACCGGCCACCCTCACCTCGATCCGGATCCGGGTGAAGCGCTGCGGAACGTCCTCGGCCCGCACGCCCTCCAGGTCCACCTCCAGGCCCTCCAGGGGGACTCTCCCCTTGTCCAGAATGGCCTGGATGTCAATGCCCATGCATCCGCCCAGGCTCAGGAGAAGGGCCTCCATGGGTGACGGGCCGGCCTCGGAGCTCCCGTCCAGGATAACGGGCGGTGCCTTGCCGGTCCGGCCCTCGAAGCTGAGTCCATCGCCGGTCCAGCGGAGCTGAGCGTTGCGCGTCGGTAGGGTCATATGGTCGTCGGATCTGTTGTGGGTGGTTATGCGTCGTGGGTATCGGGCGGCTCATCGAGCCGGGTCTGGACGTCCGACTCGGGCTCCTCTCCCCGGAGTCGGGCCAGGGTGGACCGGGCATGGGCCACGTGCTCCCGGGCGTCGGCGCCCCGGGGCGGATTCGCCAGGAAGGCGTCCAGGTGCCGAGCCGCCTCCTGCTCCTCCCCCATCCGGAGGAGAAGGTAGGCCAGCCCGTAATGCGCCCCGGCCGCCTCCGGGTCCTTCTGCAGGACGTGCCGATACGTCTTGGAGGCCTCCTCCGTCATCCCGATACGGGTGTAGGCGATGGCAATCTGCTGCAGGACCACCGTATCTCCCGGCGACTCTTTCAGGGCCAGTCGGAACGAGGTGAGGGCTTCGTGGAACTTCCCCTCTCGGAGGAGCGCGAGGCCCTCCTGGTAGTAGTCCACCTTGTCCGCATCCGAGCTGTCGCCGAAGAGTTTCTTCCAGAAGGCCATGCGCGCAGGGGTCAGGGGTGGTCAGAGCGTTGCTGCGAAGGTAGTTGCCGGGCTCCAGGGGGCGCAATGCTGTGGGAAGGGTCGACGGCTCAACCTCCGCGCCCCGCAACCACCACCCGCCGGGTCTCCAGGATCACCTGAAGCCCGGCGGCCTCGAGGCGCTGGTTGAGCCCTTCCACGGGATCCCGAACCACGACCCGCGCCGCCGGTCCCAGAACCCGTACCGCTTCGTCCAACCAACGATCCACCTGGCTTCCTTCCAGCGCCACGCCCCTGAGGCTGCCGGTGTAGAAGGGCCAGCGATGGTCGGCGGTGATCCGCGAGACCCCCGCCTCCTCGGGGGCGTCCCGAAGTCCGGGGTGCAGGGCCACCACCTCGATGTCGTCGATCATGGCCGCGAGTCCGGCGGCGTGGGCCACCGGACCACCGGCCAGAAGCAGGAGACCCGGTCCCTCGCTGACGCCCAGCATCGCCGCCATGCGCAGGGTGTCCTCGGGGCTGGCCGGCTCGGGGGCCGGGGGACCCGACTCCTTCTCACGGGGCGGCGGCCTCAGGTCACCGAAGCCGCCCCGGACAGGATAACGCTCCCGGCAGTTGGCACAGCCCAGCGCACCCTCCAGGACCCGCCGCTCCTCCATCTCGTCGGCCAACAATATGAGGCCGAACGCGGGCCCGCAGCGTACACAGGCAAGGCGATCGGTGACCAGGAGGTGCATACGGGCCGAGTGGGCCTCAGTAGATGTTCGGCGTTCGGTGCGCCGGGACAGAGGCGGAGGCGGGGCCGTACTGGGCCCACTGGGTCGGCGTCTCCCAGACACGGGCGTACAGGAGACCGTCAGCCAGCTCGCCGGGAAGCCGCTTCTTCAGCTCGTCGTAGAAGTAACGGGCCTGGTTCTCGGCACTGGTCTCCACCTCCTGAAACGGAGGCAGGTCGTTCAGGTTCCGATGGTCCAGCCCGTCGGCCAGCTCCCTGAGGTGGGCCTTCAGGTCCACGAAGTCGAAGGCGATTCCCGCCTCGTTCAGCTCCGGAGTCTGGAGCGCCACCTCCACAATGTAGCGGTGCCCGTGCAGTCGCTCGCACTTGCCCTTGTAGTTCCTGAGGAAGTGGGCGGCGTCGTAGTGGGCCTGGACGCTCACCGTGTACATCATCTGGTCATCCATGTCGTTTCTGGGTCAGCTCCGTTCGCTGGAATCAGTTCCGTTCCACCGGAAGGAAGGGGATCTGGACGCCGGCGGGCCGGCTCACCACGAAGTGTACCGCCTCGGCGACCTCGTGGGGAGCGAGCATGGCGGCCCGGTCCGGAAGCTCCGGGGTTCCGTCCGGGTCCATGGGGTCCCAGATGGAGGTGTCGGTGGCGGCGGGTTCCAGGAGCGTGGCCCGCAGGCCCGTTCCCCGGAGTTCCTCGAGGAGCACCTGGTGAAAGCCCCGGAGTCCGAACTTGGAGGCCGAGTAGGCGGCGTTTCCGGGAAAGGCCTTTCGGCCCGCCACCGAGCCCACCTGCACCAGCGTTCCCCTTCCCTCTTCCTTCATGTGCGGCAGGAAGGCCCGAACCGTCAGAATCCCGCCCCGGAGGTTCACGTCCAGGTTCAGGTCCAGGACCTCCAGGGGCGTGTCGTCGGCCGGGGCCAGGTGGAAGACACCGGCGGCGGCCACCACGATCTCCGGAGCCCGCCCCGCCTTCTCCCTCACCTCCAGCGCCGCCCGCCCCAGGGCCTCGGCGTCGGTGACATCGCAGGGGATCGCCCAACCGTCGATCTCCTCGGCCAGGCGTGACAACTCGCCGGCGCTCCGCGCCAGAACGGCCACCCGCACGCCGGCGGCGGCCAGGCGCAGGGCCACGGCCCGTCCGATGCCCCGGCTGGCCCCGGTGACCACCGCCACCGAACCCTCCAGGGAGGTCACGGCGGTCATCGCAGGGGCCGGTGCTCGGAAGTGCACAGGCGCAGGAATTCTTCCCGGGTTCGGGCGTCCTCCAGGAACGACCCACGAACCGCCGACGTGATGGTGGAGGAATTCTGCTTTTCCACACCCCGCATCATCATGCAGAGGTGGTGGGCCTCCACGAGCACCCCTACTCCCTGAGGCTGCACCACGTCCCAGAAGCTCTGGGCGATCTCCTCGGTCATCCGCTCCTGCACCTGCAGGCGTCGGGCGAAGACCTCCACCAGGCGGGCCACCTTCGAGAG
>SKVI01000292.1 GCA_007129525.1 Gemmatimonadota bacterium
CGGGACCTCTTCGAACAGGGGAAGACGCATGCCCCCTGCATCATCTTCATCGACGAGATCGACGCAGTGGGCCGCCACCGGGGCGCGGGGCTCGGCGGGGGGCACGACGAGCGGGAGCAGACCCTGAACCAGCTCCTGGTGGAAATGGACGGTTTCGAGTCCAACGAAGGAGTCATCCTCCTTGCCGCCACCAACCGGGCCGATGTCCTGGATCCGGCGCTCCTCCGGCCGGGCCGCTTCGACCGGCAGGTGGTGGTCGACTCGCCCGACGTGCAGGGCCGGGAGATGATCCTCCGGGTCCATGCTCGCAAGCTGCCCCTGGAGGGGGACGTGGACCTGCAGGTCATCGCCAAGGGCACACCGGGTCTCTCTGGGGCCGACCTGGCCAACATCTGCAACGAGGCGGCCCTGCTGGCGGCCCGGCGCGACGCCGACACCGTCAGGATGGAGGACTTCGAGCAGGCCAAGGACAAGATCATGCTGGGCACCGAGCGCCGGAGCATGGTCCTCACCGAGAACGAGCGAAAGCTCACGGCCTACCACGAGGCGGGCCACGCCGTCATCGGCCTCCGGGTGCCGGGCCTCGATCCCATCCACAAGGTCACCATCGTTCCCCGGGGACGGGCTCTGGGGATCACCGCCTCCCTCCCGGAAGAGGATCGCCACTCCTACACCAAGGACTGGCTCGAGGGACAGCTCTGCATGCTCTTCGGGGGAAGGGTGGCCGAAGAGATGACCTTCGGGCCGGAAAAAGTGACCACCGGCGCCGGCAACGACATCGAACGGGCCACCCAGATGGCCCGACGCATGGTGACCCGCTTCGGGATGTCCGACGCGGTGGGCCTCATGGCCATCGGCGACTCGGACCACCAGGTCTTCCTGGGCCGCGAGATGACCCAGAAGCGAGACATCTCGGAGCACACCGCGCAGCTGGTGGACCAGGAGGTGAAGCGGATCCTGGACGAGGCCCACCACAGGGCCCGAGCGGTGCTGGAGCGGCAGGAGGACCTCCTGGAGCGCATCGCCCAGGCGCTGCTGGAGCGAGAAACCCTTGACCGGACCGAGATCGGACTCCTGGACGAGGGCAAACCGCTGCCGCCGGTGGAGCCGGTGGAGGAGGTCGACGACGAAAGGACGCTCGGGTCGCGCCCGGAATCGGCGACACAGGAGACCGCCACCGAGGCCGATGGACCGCCGGGTTCCGGTGAGGCCGACGAGGGGAAGCCAGAGGTCCGCGAGACCGAGGCCGACACGGAGCCCGCGGGAGAGCGAGAGAGTCGGGAGTCGTCGGTCCCGACGCCCACCGCTCGCCGCGCCCGCCCGGATCCGGATCCTGACGCCTCCCGGGGATGACCCCGGCGGCATGGAGGGTCGTCGACCGGTGGATTCCCCTGGAGGAGCCCCTGGTCATGGGGATCCTGAACGTCACTCCGGATTCGTTCTCGGATGGCGGTGAGCTCCGGGACGTGGACGATGCCTTGCGAAGGGGTGAGGCCATGGTCCAGGAAGGAGCCGGAATTCTGGACGTGGGGGGAGAGTCCACCCGGCCCGGGGCCGCGGAGGTGTCCCTGGAAGAGGAGCTTCGCCGTGTGATTCCCGTGGTGGAGGCCCTTCGGCGGGAGCTGAGAAGCCCCGTGTCCGTCGACACCCGGAAGGCGGGAGTGGCCCGCCGCGCGCTGGAGGCGGGAGCCGTGGTGGTGAACGACGTCTCGGGACTCGCATTCGACTCGGAGATGGCTTCCGTGGTGGCGCGAGCCGGGGCCGGGCTGGTGCTCATGCACATGCGGGGCACCCCCGCCGACATGCGTAGCCTTGCCCGCTACGATGATCCGGTGGACGAGGTGAGCCGGGAGCTGCTGCAGGCTGTGGAACGGGCCCGGGCCGCCGGGGTGTCGGACGACGCCCTGGTCCTGGACCCCGGAATCGGCTTCGCCAAGAATCGCAGCCAGTCCCTGTACCTCCTCGCCGAGCTACGGCGCCTGGTGGCCCTGGGCTTCCCGGTCATGGTGGGCACGTCCCGGAAGAGCTTCCTGGGAGAGCTGCTGGACCGTCCCCCCGAAGAGCGGGTGCTGGGGTCGGCCGTCACCTGTGCCCTGGCCTGGGAGCGGGGGGCGAGGATCTTCCGGGTCCACGACGTGGAGGCCACGGTCCAGGCCCTGACGGTGGTCCGAGCCGTGGTAGGGGCGAGCTCTGCGGGGGACCCACCGGCACCCGACGGGGTTGTGCACTCAGGCGCTTCGTCGCCGTTGCGCACGGACGAGGACAACTCGCGGTGAGGAAAGGCGGTTGAGAGCTTTCTGGGAGCAGCTTCAATTCCTCTGGCCGGGATGGATCGATCTCATCGAGATCGTCATCGTGGCGACGCTGGTCTACAGGGCCCTCCTCCTTCTCCAGCGCACCCGCGCCATGCAGATGATTCTGGGGGTGGGCCTCCTGGCCGGCGTCTACGTCCTGGCCCGGCTCCTGGACTTTTCCCTCATCCGCACCCTGCTGGAGGCCCTGTTCCAGTACGGTGCCATCGCCGCTCTGGTGGTCTTCCAGCCCGAGCTCCGGGCCGCCCTGGCCCGTTTGGGACAGAGTCGCATGCTCCGCCTCTTTTCCAAGCTGGAAGGACGCATGGTGGTGGACGAGATCGTGGAGGCCGTGGATCAGCTCTCCCGGTCCGGAACCGGCGCCATCATCGTTCTGGAAAACGAGATGGGCCTCGACGAGTACGCCAACACCGGCAGCCCGGTGAAGGCTCAGGTGTCGTCCGACATGCTCAACACCATCTTCACCCCCCACTCGCCCATGCACGACGGTGCCGTCATCATCGTGGGAGACACCATCGAGGCGGCAGGGGCCATCCTCCCCCTGACGCAGACGCCGCTCCACGACAAGTCCATGGGCACCCGCCACCGGGCGGCCCTCGGCCTCTCGGAGGAATCGGACGCTCTGGTCATCGTCGTGAGTGAGGAGACCTCGCGGATCTCCATTGCCCAGGCGGGGCGAATGGAAGTGGGGGTGGACCTGGAACGGCTGCGGCAGGTGCTTGAGGGAAGTCTGCCCGAGGGCCGCAAGGGCATTCAGATGATGGCTACCCCGAGTTGACCCGGCCACGCCCCGGGCCGTGCAATGAATCACCCCGGTGGCCTCCGGGGTATTCTGAAAATTCGTGCGGCACTGGCGGAAGGCGAAGGGGAACAGTGGCTTCCAGTCTGGACATCGTCGGGGTGCACCCCCGAAACCTTTGACTTGGAGCCGTGCAGGCTTCAACTTTCGTTGACAGGGCCGGGAATGGTCCCGTAGATTGCCGCCAACTCAACCAGCACTCGAAACGGTCCCACGGACTCCGGACGACGATCCGATCCGTGGCGCTGCCTGAAAGGAGCCGGGTTTGGACGACCTCGAATACAACCTTCTGACGCTCTTCGCCGACGGCGGGCCCATGATGTACGCCCTCGTCCTCTGCTCGCTGGTGGCTCTGGGCGTGATCATCGCCAAGGCCTATACCCTGTGGGTCGCGCACCGGGACACGGAGCAGATCCTCAGCGAGGTGGCCGAGCTCACCGAGCAGGGTCGCATGGACGAGGCGATCCAGCGGTGCGTGGACACGCCCGGTCCCACCGCCGCCATCCTCCTGGCGGGGTTGCGCCGGATTGAGGACGGAAAGGTCAGGGAAGACGAGCTGGAGCAGGTGATCAACACCACCGGCACCATTGAGCTGGGCTTCCTGGAGCGGGGGCTGGTGATTCTGGCCACCGTGGCCAACGTAGCACCCCTCATGGGCTTCCTGGGGACGGTGGCCGGCATGATCATGGCCTTCGAGTCCATCGAGATGGCAGGAGACGTGGACCCGACGCTGGTGGCCGGCGGGATCAAGGTGGCGCTGCTCACCACCGCGACCGGGCTCCTCATCGCCATCCCGACCAACATCGGTTACAACTTCTTCGTGACCCGCATCGACAAGCTCATCGTGGACATGGAGCAGGGAACCCAGCAGCTCCTGAACCTGGTCTGGGGTATGGAGAAGCGAGGTGAGCTGGTGATGATGGGGCGGGCCGTGCCGAGCCCCGGACCGACTCGCGAGGAACCTCCCGCCGGGGGTGCCGAACCAGTGAGCCCGCCGGCGCCGGGACTTGACGAGCCCACTCGGAAGAAGCGCCCCGGCGATTGACGGCCCGACGCCCCGGAACCTGTGTCTCCGGGGCCGGTACAAGAAACTGAGTACGGCCCTGACGCAAGGAGCTAGCAAGCGTGGCAATTCTGAAGAAGCAGTCGAAGGTCAGCGACGAGATTCCCTCCGCCTCCATGGCGGACATTGCGTTTCTCCTGCTGATCTTCTTTCTGGTGACGACGGTGTTCCCCAAGGACCGGGGTCTGCCCATCGTCCTGCCCGAAGAGCAGGAAGAGGTGGAGGTCTCCCAGCGGAACATCCTCCACATCACCATCAACCCGGACGGGTCGGTGGGGGTGCGGCGGGGTGACTCCCAGAACGAGTCCTTCCACCGACCGCACCAGATCCAGCAGGTCTGGCGCCAGGAAGTGGCCCAGAACCCGAACCTCATTGCCGGGGTCCGGACCCATCCCGACGCGCCGCACCGCTTCATGATCCAGGTGCTTGACGCGTTGCAGATGGCCAACGCCGAACGAATTTCACTCCAGATGGGAGAGGGTTGATCCATGTCGCTCAAAGGTGGAGGA
>SKVI01000216.1 GCA_007129525.1 Gemmatimonadota bacterium
AACGCCCCTGGCAGCCGCACCTGCGGCCCGCCAGGGGCGTTTTGCGTTGGGGGACAACCGGGTATCGTGCTCTCCCGCCTCGGGGGGTGTCTCGCCGGCTTGGCACCCGGTAGCTTTGACATGTCGACACATCACAGGCCCCATGCCCGCCGCGACCTTCGTGTGCGGGAGGGGTATGCGAAGAACCGCATTCGCCTCGAGTCCACCCGCTGATGCAACCCGATACCACTTCAGACCGCACGGTCGCTACCACCCGGGCGGGGTTCGTCACCCTGGTGGGCGTCCCCAACGTCGGCAAGTCGACGCTCCTGAATGCCCTCACCGGCGAGCGCCTGAGCATCGTCGCGGAGAGGCCCCAGACCACCTGGCGAAGAGTCACGGGGATCCGCACCGATGAGCGCTCGCAGATGATCTTTCTGGACACCCCCGGGGTGCTGGAGCCGAGAGATCTGATTCACCGGGCTCTCATGCTGGAAGCGAGGCGAGCCCTGACCGACGGCGACGTGATCCTCCCGGTTCTGGATGCGGTGAACCCATTGGACCAGGCCAGACGCACCATGCTGGAGGAGCTCCTGGTGGCCCTGCCCGTGCCGGTGGTTCCGGTGGTGAACAAGGTGGACCGTGCCAACCGGGAACGGGTGGTCGCCGAGGTGAGCTGGGCCAGGGAGTTGTCCGACATCCCCGCTCACGAGGTGTCGGCCCTGACCGGAGAGGGGATTCCGGAGTTGTTGGAAACCCTCTACGGGGAGTTGCCCGAAAGCCCCTTCTTCTACCCGGCCGACGAAATAGCCGTCTCCCCCGTCCGCTTCTTCGTCAGCGAGCTGGTGAGGGAAACCATCTTCGAGGACTTTCGCGAGGAGATCCCGTACGCCACCTTCTGTGAGGTGGAGGAGTTCCGCGATGGGGGGCGTCGCACCTACATTCAGGTGAACATCTACGTGGAGCGATCGTCCCAGAAGGGGATCCTCATCGGTGAGAAGGGTCAGGCGATCCGGGAACTGGGTCGTCGATCCCGGGAAAAGATCGAGGAGTTCCTGGGGACTCCGGTCTACCTCGACCTCTGGGTGAAGGTACTTCCTCGCTGGCGAAAGAAGCGAGGAGAACTTCGGCGCCTGGGACTTCCAGTTCCGGAACACGATGACTGACTACAAGCAGTTCACACGAGCATTTCTTGCGACTCTCGCCGGCCTCCTGATGCCGGTGCTCGCACTGGCCCAGACGTCGTCGGCCAGCCTCGATCCCGAGGTCCTGACAGCGACCGCCACAGCGGAACAGGGCTCGGAGGAAGGAGCTCTCTTCCTGCTCCTTCCGAACGGGGCACAGGGAGTGGCCCTTGGGCGCGCCATGACCGCCCTTTCGTCATCGGAATCGGCATTCTGGAATCCGGCGGGTCTGGCCAACCTGGATGGCCACCGGTTGCTGCTCATGAGGGGTGAGCACGTGGCCGGGGAGGCGCTGGGCTTTTCCGGGGTCTTCGTCCGCTCGGGGCGGGGTGCGGTGGGGATCTCGTATCAGCTCCTGGATGCCGGCACCCAGGAGTTGACCGACGGCCAGGGCCAGACACTGGGATCCATCACCATCCGAAGCCACCAGGCTCTGGTGTCGGGCGCAGCCCGTCTGGGGACCAGGGTGCGCCTGGGCGCAAATGTCAAGACGCTGCAGTTCAGGGTCACGTGCCGGGGACCGTGCCTGGATGGCAACGTTTCGGCCTCCACCTACGCCGTGGACCTGGGCGCGCAGATCCGTCCCCTGGGGGACCAACCCCTCTCCCTGGGCATCATGCTGGCCCATCTGGGCCCGGACTTCCAGGTCGATGACGCGGACCAGGCCGATCCACTTCCGAGCCGGGTACGGCTCGGAGCCGCCTACGAGATCCTGGACCGGTTCGTGGAAGAAGACATTGGTCTGCATCTCATTGCCGAGGTGGAAGATCGAATCAGGGATCCGGGATCCCTTTCGCTCCTGGTGGGTGCACAGTTCCTGGCCGGATCCACGGACCAGGTCTTCGTGCGGGGAGGCTACATCTTTGGCGAACGGAACCAGACGGATGGCGCGGGGGTGGGCTTCGGCGTGCGCTACGAGCGTTTCGAGTTCGGTATTGCTCGCTCTCTGGCCCGCGGCGGCCCCAGCTCGGGGAATGAGAGGGTGCACGTCACCCTGGGGCTCGCCCTCTGACACCTCCCTCACGCCATTCGCCGCCGCTCTGCAGACGCGGACCGGCCAGGTCTCGAAAGGCCGTGATGGTCCGCCGGTAGCAAGACTGCGTCGGCGGCCACCCAATCCCTTCGTTCCTCTCTCGTTCTGGAGCCCATGAGCAAGCCTGAACTGCCCGACACGTCCGAAATCCAGTCCGCCCTGGCCCGGTCCAGCCGTGGCCCGCTGAAGCCGAAGGAGCTGGCCCGGGAGCTCGACGTGGCTCGGGCCCTCTACCGGGACTTCAAGTCTCAGCTGCGGGAGCTGGAAGGTGAAGGCGTCCTCTATCGGGTGAGGGGGAACCGCTATGCGGTGCCGGAGAAGATCAACCTCACGGTGGGCCGACTCAGCGTGATCCGATCGGGGGCCGGTTTTGTAAGACCCGACTCCGGAGGGGAGGAGGTGTTCGTGCCGGCGCACCACCAGGGCTCGGCCATGGACGGCGACCGGGTGGCCGCACGGATCGAGGGGCGGCCGAAGGGAAAGGGGCCTTCCGGCCGGATCCTGAGGGTCCTGGAGAGAGCGCGCCCCACGGTGGTGGGTACCTACCGCCAGAACCGGAACTTCGGTTTTGTGGCCCCGCTGGATCATCGGGTGGCCCGCGATGTTCTCGTGCCGAAGGGTCAGGAAGAAGACGCCGCTGACGGAGACGTGGTCGTGGTCCGGATTACGCAGTTCGGAAGCCCCAAGCAGAACGCGGTGGGTTCAGTAGACAAGGTGCTGGGCCCCATGGAGGCGCCGGGCGTGGACGTCCTCTCCATTCTTCACGGCCATGGGCTGCCGCAGGAGTTCCCTCCGGAGGTGGAGACGGCGGCCCAGGACGCAGCCGCCCTCATGGACTCGCCGGGTCCCCGGCAGGACCGGCGAGACCTTCACGTCTTCGCCATCGACCCGGCCGATGCCCGCGATCATGACGATGCGCTCTCCATTCGGTCCCTTGAACGGGATGGCGTCTGGGAGGTGGGCATCCACATCGCTGATGTGGCCCATTTCGTTGAGGAGGGCTCGGAGGTGGACGTCGAGGCCTTCCGCCGGGGGACCTCGGTCTACCTGGTGGACCAGGTGGTCCCCATGCTCCCCCACACCCTTTCGTCTGATCTGTGCTCGTTGCGGGAGGGTGTGGACCGGCTCGCCTTCAGTCTCTTCGTGACGCTCGACGGCGAGGGGAGGGTTGGGGAGCACCGCTTCGAGAAGACCCTCATTCGGTGTCGACACGGGTTGAACTACCAGCAGGTGCAGGAGGTCCTGGACGGCGACGGAAGCGTGGATGAGAAGACGGACGACGCCCTCCGCCAGCTTCAGCGCTTGGCGCGGGTCCTGCGGAGTCGACGCAGGGAGCGGGGTTCCCTGGACTTCGACCTGCCGGAAGCCAGAGTGGTACTCGACCCCGAGGGCGTCCCGATGGATATCCAGCGGGTAGAGCAACTTGAGTCTCACCACCTCATCGAAGACTTCATGCTGCTGGCCAACGAGGTGGTAGCCCAACAGGCCGAGCGTCGTCAGCTCCCGATCCCCTTCCGCGTGCACGAATCGCCGGCAGACGACCAGGGCAAGGAACTCCGGTCGTTTCTGGCATCTGTGGGACAGACCCTGCCCAGGGGCCCCCTGAGCGGCAAGGTGCTCCAGGCGGTCCTTGACCGGGTGGATGGACGCCCGGAACAGCCCCTCATCTCGACGGTGATCCTCCGATCCATGCAGAAGGCTCGGTACGACCCCGAGAATCTGGGTCACTTCGGACTCGCGTCTCCCGCGTACACGCATTTCACGTCACCCATTCGACGCTATCCGGACCTGGTGGTGCACCGGGTGCTCGCCCGCGCCCTCATCCACGAGGAAGAGCTGCCCGAGCGGTGGTCGGGAGAGGACCTGGAACGGGTTGCTGAACAGAGTAGCGAGCAGGAGCGCAAGGCACAGCGTGCTGAACGGGACTCGGTGGACATGAAGAAGATCGAGTTCATGCAGCGCCACCTGGGGGAGGACTTCTCCGGAACCATCGCAGGCGTGCTCTCCTTCGGCTTCTTCGTGCTCCTGGACCGGTTCTTCGTGGAAGGCCTCGTCCACGTAAGCACGCTGGACGATGACTACTACCAGTTTGTGGAGGAGGCCTACGCCCTGGTGGGAGAGCGAAGTGCCAAGCGCTACCGCCTGGGCGACCGCGTGCGGGTCCAGGTGGTGAGGGCCAACAAGGAGGAACGAAAAATCGACTTCAGGCTCCTGGACCACGAGGCGGCCCGCTGATCGACGCTGCCCGCCCGTTCGCCGCCGGCACCGGGTACCGTGCCTGCTGCTGTCATGGCGGCCCGCCCTGGCCGCCGGCACCCGGCATCGGGGCCTCATTGACGGCGTACATGGCGAAAGTGTACCCTTCTCCAGGTTTTGCCCCGGTCCCCTGACAGGCTCCGAAATGCCCGCAGACAAGACCGTCCTATACTTTGACGGTGGTCGGAACGAACCGTCACCCGTGCTCATCC
>SKVI01000110.1 GCA_007129525.1 Gemmatimonadota bacterium
AAGACCCCGGAGGTCAGACCGTTTGACCCCTCTCCATGGCGTGCAGGGTGTCGATCATCTTCTGGGCCGACTCCTCCATGTCGATGACCAGGGAGTCGATCCGCGACACGAAGTAGTTGTGTGCGATGCTCACCGGAATGGCGATGGCCAGTCCCGTGGCCGTGGTGAGCAGTGCCACCTTGATTCCGCCGGCCACCAAGGTGGCCTCCACCTCACCAGCCACCTCGATGGCCTGGAAGGCAATGATCATTCCGATCACGGTGCCAAGGAACCCGAGAAGGGGCGCCACGTTCATGAGCGTTGCCAGGATGACCAGGCCGCTCTCCAGCTTCGAGAGCTCCAGGAGGCCCTGGTTCTCGATGGCCTTCATGACCCGGTCGGTTCCGTCGGAGCGACGCTCGAGCCCGGCGAAGAGGATATTGGCGGCCGGCGAGTCCGACTCGCGGCAGACCTCCATGGCCTCCTCAACCTTGTGCTCGGCAAGCAGCTGGTTCACCTCGCCCAGGATCTTCTTTGTCCGACCGGTCTTCGCCATCAGGTCAAAGAACTTCCAGATGATCACGATGATGGCAATGACCACACACAGGCCGAGGGGCCAGCGCATGAATCCCATCTCGTCCCAGACAAATACCATCTGCTCCGTAAACGTCATGTCGGGGGCATCGACCCCGGGAATCTGGAGCAATGCGCTGTAGAGATGCATGAGACCGACCAAGAGGACCTCCCGCCTTGGAAATGTGGCGACCAGATGAACGTGTTTTCCGGCTCTTCGACCGGAATTGACTTCGGTTTACCTCGAACTTCAACCGCTTTGTTTGGAAGGTCGCATAATGCGCCACCTCCTCCAACCTGTCAAGAGCGGGCGTCCGGGGATGTCGGCGCCTTCATACACGCGACCCGCCATGCCTTTCCCTTTGTCTCGAGGTGCGGCACCACGCGGCGGCACTCCTCGTCCCGCTCCGGATGGGGGCACCGGGGGTGGAAGGGACACCCCGACGGCGGCGACACCGAGCTGGGCACGTCGCCCTCCAGGACCGGCCGTCGGGGCCCGGCCCAGCCGCCCGGTTCCGGGCGGGGCGTCGCCGCCAGCAGAGCCCGGGTGTAGGGATGCGCGGGCCGGCTGAAGAGGACCGAAACCGGAGCCACCTCCACGATCCGCCCCAGGTACATGACGGCCACCCGATCCGACACCTCCTCCACCACACTCAGGTCGTGGGCAATGAAGAGACAGGTCAGCCCGAACTCCCGCTGCAGGCCCCGAACCAACCCCAGGATCTGCCTCCTCACCGGCACGTCCAGCGCCGACACCGGCTCGTCCAGAATGAGCAGCTCCGGGTCCACCGCCAGGGCCCGGGCGATCCCCACGCGCTGACGCTGCCCTCCCGACAGCTCGTGGGGGTGTCGCTCCGCCAGCTCGGGAGCCAGCTCCACCGTCTCCAGGAGATTTCGCACCCGTTGACGACGTTCGGCGGTGTCAGAAGCCACTCCATGCACCTTGAGCACTTCAGCCAGCGCCGTGCCCACCCGCATCCGCGGATTCAGCGATGAGAGGGGATCCTGGAAGACGATCTGCGCCCGCCCCCGAAACCCTCGGAGTTCCCCCGGCTCCATGGCCATGACATCCCGGCCATCGAAGTGGATCTCGCCGGCGGTGGGTTCCACCAACCGGAGAACGGCCCGGGCGGTGGTGGACTTTCCGCACCCCGACTCTCCCACGAGCCCCAGCGTCTCTCCTCGGTCCAGGTGGAAGGACACCCCGTCCACGGCCCGTAGCGTCTCCGCCTTCCGCCGAAACCAGCCCGAACGGAGCTGGAAGTGCTTCCGGAGTCCCTGAACCCGCACGAGGGGCTCCTCCCCCTCCGTCCGTTCCCCGACGGCGGTGGACCCGTTGCCCTCCCTTCGGCTCATGACGGTTCTCCCCCGGGGCTCGCCTCAGGTGACCCGGAACCCGCGGCCGGCGAGGACACCGAGTGCACGAGACGCCGGGTGTAGGGGTGCCGCGGCTCGCGGAAAATGGCCTCCACCGCCCCCTCCTCTACAATCCGGCCGTGGTGCATGACCAGGACTCGCCGGCAGCGTTCAGCCACCACTGCCAGATCGTGGGTGATGAGGAGCATGGCCATCCGCCTGGACCGCCGGAGTCGATCCAGGAGGGCCAGAATCTGGGCCTGGGTGGTGACGTCCAGCGCAGTGGTGGGCTCGTCGGCGATGAGGAGCTCGGGTTCAGCCGCCAGGGTCATGGCGATCATGACCCGTTGCTGCATTCCTCCGGAAAGCTCATGCGGATACTGGGTCCGACGACGTTTGGGCTCGGGGATCCCCACTTCATCCAGCAGCTCCACGCTCAGACGGCGAGCCTCGCGACGCCTCACTCCCCGGTGGAGCCGGAGAGCCTCTCCGATCTGCTCACCCACCGTGTAGACCGGGTTCAACGAGCTCATGGGCTCCTGAAAGATCATCCCCACCCGCCGTCCCCGAATGCCCCGCAGCTCACGGGCCGACGCACCCACCAGCTCCCGGCCGCCCAGGCGAATGGAGCTCCCCTCCTGGATCCGCCCCGGGGGCCGCGGCACCAGCCCCAGGATCGATAGGGCCGTCACCGTCTTTCCGCACCCCGATTCACCCACCAGTCCCACCACTTCGCCTTCCGCCATCGAGAAGGAGACGCCGTCCACCGCTCGGACCGTTCCGGCGTCGCCCTCGAACCAGGTCCGAAGATCCCGTACCTCCAGGAGCGTCATGGCGTAAACTCAGCGACGGAGGCGGGGGTCCAGGGCGTCTCGAAGCCCGTCTCCCGCCAGGTTGAAGGAGAGAACCGTGGCCACGATGGCCAGCCCGGAGAAGGTGGAGATCCACCACGCCCCCAGCAGGTGCGAGCGCCCGTCCGCCACCATGATTCCCCACGAGGGGGTGGGCGACTGCACCCCGAGACCCAGAAAGGAGAGAACCGCCTCCAGCACGATGGTGTCGCCGATCCCCAGGGTGGCCACCACCACCACCGGGCCCATGACGTTGGGAAGAATGTGCCGGGCCATGACGCGGGTACGGGAAAAGCCCAGCGCCCGCGCCGCCTCCACGAACTCCCTCTCCCGCACGCTCAGGACCTCGCCCCGGACGATCCGGGCCACCTGGGGCCACTGGGTGAGCCCCAGCACCACCACGATCACCACCATGGAGGGCTGGAAGAGGGCGATGACGGCAATGAGGAGAACCAGGCGCGGGAAGGAGATCACCATGTCAACAAAGCGCATGATGAGATCGTCGATGCGGCCGCCCGCAAAAGCCGCCACCCCTCCCACCAGGGTGCCGATGCTCACCGCGATCCCCACTGCCAGGAAACCGATGGCCAGCGAGATCCGGGCGCCGTACAGGAGCCGTGAGAGAATATCCCGGGCAAACTGATCCGTCCCCAGCAGGTGCTCCGGCGACGGCCCCACCAACCGCCGGGTCATCAGATCTCCCTGCAGGGTGGGGTCGAAGGGTGCCACCAGGGGTGCCAGGAGGGCCAGCAGGGAAAGGGTGATCACCGCCACCGCTCCACAGACCGCAAGGCGGTTTCGCCGAAACGAGCGGAGGGCCAGCCGCCACGGCCCCGGCTTCGCCTCCACCGGGCCCCGCCGCACGTCCCGGAGGGACCAGCCCCAGACGCCCCCCAGGATCAGCAGCAGACCCGCCAGCGCCACCTGCTGATCCAGAGGTCCGGCAACCGCCGTCAGCACCCGGTCGCTCCGCAGCGCCACCAGGGCCGCCAGTCCCACCCAGAGAGCCAGCGCGTATCCGCCGATCAGGAAACGGCCGGCCAGGAGCTGGGGAAGTCCGGGCAGAACCGCCGAAAGGGGGGCGCCGCCCCGTTGCCGCACCGTCCCGGGACCGGCGAGTCCGCCGGGATCGGGCAGGAGCTCCTCCACCTCCCCACCGGGCTCGCTTTCCGGCGGGAGGAAGACGCTCCGGTTCCACGCCCCGTCCTGGCCCGCCTCCCCCTCCCTCGGCCCACTGTATCGCTCAGTCATAGCGGATCCTGGGGTCCACCGCCGCATAGAGAAGATCCGCCACCAGGTTCCCCACCACCACCATGACGGCAAAGACGAAGGCGCCAGCCATGACCACCGGGTAGTCCCGCTGGAAGATGGAGTCCACCATGAGCTTCCCCATTCCCGGCCAGGCGAAGACCGTCTCGATGACCACGGTGCCGCTGAAGAGCACCGGCAGATACAGCCCCAGGAGGGTCACCACCGGAATGAGGGCGTTGCGCAGCGCGTGCTTGAAGATGACGGTGCGCTCGGGAAGCCCCTTGGCCCGGGCGGTGCGGATGTAATCCTGGCGGATGACCTCCAGCATGCTCCCCCGGGTGTAGCGGGCCACCCCGGCCGCCAGCACCAGGGCCAGCGACACCGCCGGCAGCACCAGGTGCCGCGCCCGATCCAGCACCTGCTCCCACGCGCCCATGGCGTGGTGGTCCACCGACACCATCCCCGAGGCCGGAAACCAGATGGGCCAGCCCCAGACGTTCCGGGCGTAGAGGCTGAAGATCAGGATCAGCATCAGGGCCAGCCAGAACGAGGGCATGGAGTAGAAGAAGAGGCTGCCAACGCTCAGAGCCCCGTCCGTGAAGGAGTTCTGCCGGACCGCCTGCACCACCCCGATGAGAAT
>SKVI01000298.1 GCA_007129525.1 Gemmatimonadota bacterium
CGGAGGCCGCCGGGGTCAACCACTGATACGACGTCCCCCAGCTTTCCCGGGCCGCCGCCTCCACCCGGGTGATGGCTTCGGGGTCCACCGCGTCCAGGTCGCCCACGTCGCTGGGGTTGTAGTGGAAGGCGTAGAGGCGGGAGGCGAACTGGTGGAAGGGGAGTGACGACTCCCCGGGCTCCTCGCCGTGGCCCGCCACCGTGGGGCTGATGTCGGCGTGCCAGCGCTGGCGCCCCTCGGTGTTGGGGTTGTAGAGGAAGACCCGCACCTCGTCTTCCACCCGTCGAACCCGGAGGATCGAGACGGCGTGGAAGCCGATGAGGGCGCCGGAGGAGGACGTCAGGAAGATCCCGACCGGATTCGGGTAGGCCAGGTCGTGGCCCCGGTTGAAGTCCGGATGGTGGGTGGCGTAGAAGGTGCGAAGGAAGGCGCGGTAGTCGGTGATCACCCCGGTGACGGCGTTGTATGCGGCCGCGAACCCGGTGGGGATCCAGTGGCCGTACATGGCGGGGTTCACCCACTTGTGAGGGTCTTCCCCCCGCGCGCCGGCTCGGCGCATCATCTCGTTGTAGATGCGGTCCAGGTGGGGGACCAGGATCAGGCTCACCGCGTCCAACTGGTCGTCCAGCTCCTCGGGCTTGAGCAGTCCCTGGGCCACCTGGCTCGAGCGGATCATGGCGCCTTCGAAGCGCATGCCGATGTCGTTGGCCTGGGCCACGGTGCGAATGATCTCCAGCAGCTTGCCGGGGGCGTGTCGGCTCCAGAGGCTGATCCCCCGGGCCGATTGGCAGGTCGGATTGCGGCCCTGGCCCAGTCCCAGGGGTTGCCCCAGAACGCAGAGACAGTCGGCCAGGAGGAGCTGCTGGGGGGGGAGGGGGCTCTCGGGCCGGGCACTCGCGATGGCGGTGGCCACCTCCGGCGCCAGCTCCAGTGATCCGACCCGCTTCAGACCGCCCAGCACGGGCTGGTGCGAGAGAAGCCCTCGATTCAGGAGCTGGGCCAGGCCGTAGACCGCCCGCGAGGTGGAGGGGTGGATGGTTTTCGCGATGAGCTCGGCCACGAACCCCCCGTGCTCCTCCAGCTCGGCGGTGCCGCTCTGATTCAGGTCCAGGGCGAGGGCCAGAAGCGCGGGCTCGGCAGCCACCCTTCTGACCAACAATGCATGGGGTGCGACCGCCAGGCCGGTATCCCGCATCGTCGCCGCCAGAGCGCGACACTCCTCCTCCAGGGCAGCCGGCTCCGCGGACGCGAGGTAGGCGTCGTATTCGGAGGGCGATCGGCCGGTCGACTCCGGCGAAGGCCCGTACACGGCGTCCACGAAGCGCCGAAGCCGCTCGTCGTCTTCCCCTTCGGGCTTCAGCTCGATCTCCCGGTGCACCAGCGAGATGATGTCCAGAGCCCGCTGGGTGACGATGGGTCGCTGGTGGCAGATGAGCTCGATCTCGGTGGCCAGGGCCGCCTTGATCTCGCTCAGGGGCACCTCGTCCCGGAGGAGGCCCATGAGGCGGTCGATCTTGGTCCGGACCGACGCCTCGAGTGTCCGGTCCTCTTCGGTCTGGCCCGGAAAGAGGAGCTCCAGGCTGTTCACCATGACGTCCCGGAGAAAGTCCCGGGCTCCCTGCGCGGTGATACCGGCGTCTTCGAGCTCTCCCCGGGCGATGGCCGCCAACCGGAGCTCGCTCAGGATCTCCATGAGGGTGGTCTGCCCTCCGGCCTTCAGAGTGCCCGCCACCAGGGCCGGCACCAGCCGCTCGGGGTGTTCCCACGGCCCGTCGCGAAAGATGCCGGCCTCCTCCAGCTTCGGCATGTGCCCCAGCAGAAAGTCGAGTCCCTCCCGGGAATCCGCGAGGACGTCCACCTGGCTCAGCAGTCGGACCACATGCTGGGGTCGGGTGAGGGCCGAACCCTCGGAGAGCGCCTCCAGGGTTTCGGTGAAGCTCCGTACGATGTTCGGCGGAAGTGACGAGTCGGTGCCGGTCATGGGGCGCAGCGCGCTACGCAAAGAAATCCACGTCCTGGTAGTGTACGAGCAGCTCCTTCATGCGTACCGGATCGGACCCTCGAAAGAAGATCGTCCCGTAGTGGTTGCCGAAGCCTTCGCGGCCCTCGGGGACTTTGTGCTCGGAAGGGGGGATGAGGGTATGGCTTTCGAAGAAGGGATCCTCCTTGAGCTCGTCCGGCACCTCCAGCGCGGTAACTCGTCCGGGCTTGGGGTAGACCATGACACAGCCGGCGTAGGAGTCGGGCTCCCGGGTCGGGTCGGGAAAGAAGTTCGCCAGCTCCTCCTCGGAGGTGCCCGGGTCGCTGCACATGACCAGTGCCTGGTACGGGTCGAAGCCGTGGCCGCGCTCGATGAGATCGAAGATGTGGCCTCCGGGGATCCGGGAGGCCACCTCGCCGAAGCTGAGGGCGTCGTCGTCGGTGAGGAACCACTCCGGGTGGATCATTCCGTACTCGATCCCGAAGGCCCTGACCAGGCGCTCGGTGGCTTCGCGGATCCGGGCCCTTTGGCCCTCCAGCTCCGGGCCGGCCGGCACGTAGTTGGCGTGTCCCAGCTTGACGTACTCCGTGATGTTCATGAACCGGACCTGGCCACCGTGGATGAAGGCCTCCACCGAGAACTCCTGTCCCGGGAGATGGCTCTCCACCAGGCAGGGGAAGTCCTCGTCCACCGTCCGCTCGTCGATGGCGGCGTGGCTCCTGAGGAGCTTGTGGCCCACGGTGCCTGCCGCGCTGAACGGCTTCAGGTGGACCCAGGCGTCGTCCTCGCCCTCGAGCTGGAGCTCGGCCTCGTTGAGCCGGCGCATGAACTGGTGCACCTGGTCCCGGTTGTGGACCTCCTCGAAGAGCCCCACCCGGAAGCCGGCCAGCAGGGCCTTCCGCTTCATCATGGCCTTGTTCCGGAAGAGGTACCCCCGATTCAGGAGCCGGGGATCGTCGCGGAGGAGCGAGTTGACCGCGCCGGCCCACTCCACCGTCTCCTCGTAGAGGGGGACCGCGAAGTCCACGCCAAAGGGCTCCAGGAGCTCCCGTAGCTGAAGCGCGTTGGACTTCTCGCTCCAGTCGTTGTAGTTCCAGGCCACGAAAGGGATGTCATGTTCGGCTGCGTAGCTTTCGAAATCTGAGAAGCTGACCACCACGAACGGGCGGCCGGTCTTCTGGATGCTCTCGATGGCGGGGAGGCTCCACCCGAGGAGGGCGACGGTGTTGGAACTCATTCAGGCTCCACGTTCAGGGTTGGCGTTCAGAGAGGCGGCCGGTGCGGTCCGGCGGCCGGTGCCTACAACCCCGCAGCGGCCCTGAAGGTCAGATCTGCATGCCCTCGAAGACGGCACGGTTGCGGTCCAGAATCCGGTCCACGACCGCGGGGGTGGGGTCCAGCGACCATTCTCCCCGTTCCTGCGAACCGCCCAGGACGATCCCGTCGCTCCGGGGGAACATGTAGCCGCCACCGCCGAGGGTGATGTAGTTCACCTCGGGCTGGGGAAGGAGCACCACCAGCTCGCCCTTGATGGGAACCAGGTCGTCATCGCCGAACAGCGACCGGGTTCCCAGGCCGGTGCAGTTCATGACGGCGCCCGCGTCCAGGGCCAGTACCTCGTCCAGGTGCCGCATCTCGCGGGGGACGATTCGGCCACCCCGGAGCAGGAAATCGTCCATGAGGGCCGGCAGAAAGACGTTGGGTTCCACCAGCATGGTGGTGAAGCGGGCCGCGTACGGGGTGGAGAAGGGATGCTCGCCGGGACCCAGCACCTCCTGGTCCAGAAAGAGGTCTTCCAGCATGCCCGTACGCGCCCGTCCGGGGCTGGACCGCAGTGAGTAGTTCTGGATCCAGCGGATCCCGTATCGCGATCCCGTCAGGTCCTGGAAGTACCGGTACGAGATCCGGGCCGCCCTCTCGTACTGCCGCTCGAAGGAGGGGCTGGCCGCGTTGGAGCTGTACACGCTGAATGGCGACCACTGACCCCCGCCCACGTTGGAGGTGGTGTGGGGCGGAAGGTCTCGAGCGTAGATGGTGGCTCGGAAGCCCCGGTCCTGGAGAAGCCGGGCCGTGGTGAGACCCATGATCCCGCAGCCCAGCACCGCGAAGTGCCGGGTGTCCCCGCTGCGGGCCACCTCCTCCGCCAGCTCGACGGCAAGCTCCGAGCTTCCCCAGGCCAGGGAGATTCCCCCGCCACCGTGCCCGTAGTTGTGGATTACCGTCGTCTCGTCAAAGCGCTGCGCTCGGACCACGAACCCCTCGGACCGATAGGGGCGGAGGCCGGCCACCGTGCGGATGACCCGGTCCGGCGCGACCTTCACCGGAGGCAAGTTGAGAGGAGCCGGCGACGGAGGGCCCCTCAGGGGACGGACACCGCACCCGGCCGTCAGAACGAGCCCGGCTGCTGCCGCCCCGCCCCGCAGAAGGAAGGATCGGCGGTCCATGGATCCAAATTCTTCCATTGCGGGGCGGTTCGCGGGGTGTCGGGTCAGAACTCGTAGCGCAGCCTCAGGAGCGCCATCCGTCCCATCTCAGGGACGCCGGCAAAGCTCCGGTATTCCGTGTCGAAGGCATTCTGGATATTCAGCTGTACCGACGCACCCGGGAGCTGCGGGAGCCGGTAGCCCGCCGTGAGGTCGACCAGGAAGTGGCTGTCCACGCAGGGCTC